>JAJQJO010000059.1 GCA_021323495.1 Cellvibrio sp.
CGCCCGCTAACCAGCCTAAAACCTGCATCATTGTCGTGTAAAGACATTGTTGGCAATGGCCGCCAGTAACTATTGCGCCACATCCCCAACCCTTTTTGCCGAGCCTCATTTTCTATTTCCAACAGGCAATGCATTTGTGCGCTATTTGGCGGCACCGCGATCTGCAGAGCCATACCGGCGCGCAGTTGTGCTGCGGCCAGGCTGCGCCCACGACTATCGTACACATGGGCAAGCATGCGTCCGTAATGATCGCGAACCTCCTGCTCAAAACCGAGACGGACCTGACCATTGGCAGCATCAATAAATGCCTGTACCTGCATCCGGGATTCACGCCCAAGAGGTTGACCGGGCTTTTTTCCATGGATAATTTCTGGTGCATTAATGCCCAGAACCCGCACGGAACGACCATCTCGCAGTTTCAGGGTGTCACCATCCGCAACCTGCATTACTTTATGGAGCTCACCAGTACCCAAACCGCATTCGGCATGCGCATTCACTGGCAACCAACTGGAAACATACAGGCATAAAAAAACGCCGGGAATTTTCATTCCCGGCGTTTTCACTAGCGATGCCAGCAGGATGCGAAACAAGAAATTAATCTTTCTTGGCACCAGCGATGCGGCTACCGAAACGCTTGGTGAAGCGATCAATACGGCCACCGGTATCAACGACTTTTTGCTTGCCAGTGTAGAAAGGATGGCAGGCGCCGCATACGTCAACGTGCAGGGCTTTACCCAAAGTTGAACGGGTAGTGAAATTGTTGCCGCAGCTGCAAGTTACCGCTACGTCAACGTAATTTGGATGGATGTCTGCTTTCATGATGATTGCCTTGTGTGTTCTGCGCCGCCACCCGGTCATTTGCCGAGCACCGCACATAGGTTTAAAAAACGGCTGTTTTCAGGGAGCGGGGATACTACCAGAAAACTATGCCCGCGCAACTGAAAAGAGCAGTTTAGTCCAAAAAATCGCCACCCCCTCCAACTGTCGTTCCTGCAATAGGACTTTAATATACGAACGCCGGATCGATTAGGTTATTCTGCCCGCCTCGTTTGACGATTGCGACTTCATGACACACATCCCATCGACAGAACCCCTACTGCTTGAAATTGCCCTGCCTGTGCCTTTAAGGCGCTGTTTCGACTATTTCGCACCAGTCGGTGCAAATCCTGCCGGACTTCAACCCGGCCTATTGGTGCGCGTGCCTTTTGGGCATCAGGAACTGATCGGGATTATCGTGAGGGTAAAAACCGAAAGCGTGCAAAACCTGGACAAATTACGGCCTGCGCTGGAGATCATTGGTTCCCGCCCAACACTTGATAGCGAATTGCTCGACCTATGCCTATGGGCCGCCGATTACTATCAGTGCCCCCCGGGCGAGGCATTGCAAACTGCCCTTCCCGTTCTTTTGCGTCAGGGAGAACCGGCCCAATTACGCGGTGAGCCAGTATTCCAGCTCACCACCGAGGGCAAGGGTTTACCTGTGGGTGCACTTAAGCGCTCACCGAAACAAGCAGCCTTGCTGGCTGCTTTGCAAACCCGTGGACAGCTCAACCGCAATGAACTCAGCCTGCTGGAAATTCCACGTACCATCGCCAAAAACCTGATCGACAAAGGCTTGGTTACCCTCGTCAACGTTATACCAGACGCCAGCACACCATCCAGCCAACTGCTGCGGGAACAACCGCTGGTATTAAGCGATGAACAGCAAACCGCCTTTGCCCAAATCGACTACAGTAGTTTCCAAACCTATCTGCTTGATGGCGCCACGGGCAGCGGCAAAACTGAAATCTACTTACAGGCAATTGAGCAAACACTCAGGCGAGGCAAACAAGCACTGGTGCTAGTGCCCGAAATTGGCCTGACACCGCAAACATTGGAACGCTTCCAACGCCGGTTTAATCTGCCTATAGTCGCATTGCACTCTGGCCTGAATGACCGCGAGCGGCTTGATGCCTGGCTGCTAGCACGCGACGGCATAGCCCGCATTATTATCGGTACCCGCTCGGCATTGTTTACGCCTTTGAAAGAGCCGGGCATTTTAATTATTGATGAAGAACATGATGGCTCGTTTAAGCAGCAAGATGGTTTCCGCTACTCCGCACGGGATCTCGCCGCCGTTCGCGCCCATCGCCTCGGTATTCCGCTCATACTTGGCTCCGCCACTCCTTCACTGGAAACCCTGCATAATGCGCTGCAAGGTCGCTATCAATACTTGCGCTTGAAAGCCCGCGCGGGTAATGCGAAACCGCCCGAGATAGAACTGCTCGATATCCGCGGCGAGATACTGCATGAAGGATTTGCGCAGGCCAGTATCGATGCCATTGGCGATACCCTTGGCAAAGGTAACCAGGCGCTGGTATTCCTTAACCGCCGCGGCTATGCGCCGACATTGGAATGCCATGATTGCGGCTGGTTGGCCAATTGCAATCACTGCGATGCGCGCATGACCGTACATCAGACACCGCGCCATTTGCACTGCCACCATTGCGACCACCAACGCGGTCTCCCCAAGCGCTGTCCAAGCTGTAACAGCAGCAAAATCCAACCCATCGGCCAAGGTACAGAGCGCAGCGAAGTGGTACTGCAACAATTATTTCCCGCGCACAAAGTTATCCGCGTAGACCGCGACTCAACACGTAACAAGGATGGTATGCAAAAGTTACTGGTGGACGTTCATTCCGGTGATCCCTGCATTCTTGTTGGCACCCAAATGCTCGCCAAAGGCCATCACTTTGCCGATGTCACCCTCGTGGTTATTATCGACGCCGATGCCGGTTTATTCAGCACCGATTTCCGCGGTGCCGAACGTATGGGGCAGTTGCTACTGCAGGTGGCCGGGCGTGCCGGACGCGAAGAGAAAAGCGGCCGGGTGATTTTGCAGAGCCACCATACCGATCACCCATTAGTTCAGACGCTCGTCCAACAGGGCTATCACGCCCTCGCCGATTTGATCCTGCAAGAACGGCAGATTACCCAGTTGCCGCCCTATCGCCATTTAGCGTTGATACGCGCCGAGAGCAAACAAGCCATTGCTGCCGTAGATTTTCTAAAACTCGCCCGGCACCTGGCCGAACAACTGCAAGCACCCCATCCACTGTTGAATTATCTCGGGCCGCTGCCGGCGATGATGGAAAAACGCGGCGACCGGTTCCGCTACCAATTGCAAATCAATAGCGCCCAGCGCAAACCCTTGCAACAATTACTCAGCCAATTAGCTTTGCAATTGGAGCTGTCCCCTCTCGCCAAACGGATACGCTGGTCAATTGATGTCGATCCGCAGGAGATGGGATAACCCATAAGCGACACAAGTATCAGACTCGATCTTGCATTGCAGCTTTAGTGACTCACCCGCCCAATCCCTTTACAATCGCGCCTCGATTTGCCAAGACACACAAATTCCATGAGTAGAGATTTCGCCAAAAAAGGCCGTGCACCAGCACGCCGCACATCCTCCTCCGGCAACGGTCCAACACCGCCCTGGCTATGGTTTGTTGCCGGTTTGGTGCTGGGCGCCTTTGCTGCCAGCCTCTACTTCATTAAAAATCCCGTGGCAGCACCAGCGCCAAAAGAAGAACCCAAACCCAAGGCAGTCGAAAATAAAACACCTAAACCACGTTTCGATTTCTATAAATTGTTACAGGAAAGCGAAACCATTGTACCGGCGAGCGAAACGATTAATGAAGAAAAACCGGCACAGGAACAGGGCACTGAGTACATATTGCAAGTAGGGTCATTCCCCGATGCCGATGATGCCGATAAGTTGCGCGCGCAATTAATCCTGCTCAATCTCGATGCCCGCATTGAAAAAGTAGAAATCCGTAAAGGCGAAATTTGGCATCGGGTAGTGGTCGGCCCATTTGCAACCCAGGCAGCATTGACTACAGCCCGCTCGCAACTGGTGAACAATCAGTACAATGCGCTGGTTCTGAAGCGCGCCAAGACGAAACCTTAACCAGGCTCCCACAGACGCGCCTTGAAAAAGGCGCACCCGCCCCCATTTTCCTGACTTCCGTGCACTAAACCATGACACGAGTTAATTCATAGCCATTTTTTACAAAATTATTTTTTTACGAAGCCAGTTTTACAAAGCGATTGTTAATAAGGCAATTTCTTGTAAAGCACCTTTCAATGCCACGTTTTAAAGCCATTTTTTATAGGAAATCCAGTGACTACTATTCTTTCTGTTCGCCGCGATGGGCAAGTGGTAATCGGCGGCGATGGCCAGGTTTCCCTGGGCAATACCGTAATGAAAGGCAACGCGCGCAAAGTGCGCCGCCTTTACAAAAACCAGGTGATCGCCGGCTTTGCCGGTGGCACCGCCGACGCATTCACGCTCTTCGAACGCTTTGAAGCAAAACTGGAGGCGCACAATGGCCAACTCACGCGCGCAGCAGTCGAACTTGCCAAAGATTGGCGAACGGACCGCAGCTTGCGTCGACTGGAAGCGCTGCTAGCAGTTGCTGACAAAGATGCGTCCCTGATCATCACTGGTAATGGCGATGTAATCCAACCGGAAGACGATTTAATTGCGATTGGTTCAGGTGGCAATTACGCACAAGCCGCCGCCCGCGCATTAATGGAAAATACCCAACTGGATGCGCGCAGCATTGTCGAAAAAGGACTGAAAATCGCAGGCGATATTTGCGTCTTTACCAATCAAACGCACACCATCGAAGTGCTTGACTACTAATTCATTTCCAAGAGTTTTCTATGTCCTCCATGACCCCGCGCGAAATCGTGCACGAATTAGATAAACATATCGTCGGCCAGGCCAACGCCAAACGCGCCGTCGCCATTGCTTTGCGCAACCGCTGGCGCCGCATGCAAGTGCCCGTCGATATGCGCAATGAAATCACGCCTAAAAATATTTTGATGATCGGTCCCACCGGCGTCGGTAAAACCGAAATCGCGCGCCGTTTGGCCAAGCTCGCCAATGCCCCGTTTATCAAAGTGGAAGCGACCAAGTTTACCGAGGTTGGCTACGTTGGACGCGATGTGGAATCAATTATTCGCGACCTCGTTGATGTCGCCATTAAAATGCGGCGCGAACATGCCACCAAATCAGTGCAACATCGCGCCGCCGAGGTGGCAGAAGAGCGCATTCTCGATGCATTGTTGCCGCCCGCACGTAATTTGTCCGCAGAAGAAAGTAAACATGAATCCGGTACCCGCCAAATATTCCGCAAAAAATTGCGCGAAGGCGAATTGGATGATAAAGAAATTGAAATAGATGTTGCTGCTGCGAGTGTCGGAGTGGAAATCATGGCTCCCCCGGGCATGGAAGATATGACAAACCAATTGCAAAACATGTTTTCATCGCTCGGACGCGACAAAACCAAAAAGGCCAAACTTAGTATCAAGAAAGCCTTCAAGCAATTGCAAGATGAAGAAGCTGCAAAATTGGTGAGCGATGACGATATCAAAGCACAGGCAATTGAAGCGGCCGAGCAAAACGGCATAGTGTTTATCGATGAAATCGATAAAGTCGCGCGCCGTGGCAATGTAACTGGGGCTGATGTATCGCGCGAAGGTGTGCAGCGCGATCTGCTGCCGCTAATTGAAGGCTGCACTGTGTCTACCAAACATGGCACCATCAAAACTGACCATATTTTATTTATCACGTCAGGTGCATTCCATCTGAGCAAGCCTTCGGACCTGATTCCTGAATTGCAAGGACGCTTACCGATCCGTGTGGAACTAAATGCATTAACGCCAGATGATTTTGAGCGCATCCTTACCGAGCCCAAAGCGTCACTCACCGAACAGCAAGAAGCATTGCTCAAAACAGAAGGAATCAATATTTCGTTTACCAAAGATGGGATTCGCCGGATCGCTGAAACAGCATTTGAAGTCAATGAACGTACTGAAAATATCGGTGCGCGCCGTTTGCACACCATTCTGGAACGCTTATTGGAAGATGTATCTTTCGAAGCGGGCGACGGCAAAGCCCAAGTAGAAATCAACGCGGATTATGTTGAAACACACTTGGGTGAACTGGCAAAAAATGAAGATTTAAGCCGATTTATTTTGTAATTGAGTGCTTGCAAAAATTATGAATAAAACTGCCAATCTGGCTCCCAGCAAAATCCAGTTGCACAAACAGTCACAGCAGCTTGAGCTGCACTTTGACGGCGAGCATTTTTTATTGCCCGCCGAATTTTTGCGCGTCTACTCCCCCAGCGCGGAAGTAAAAGGCCATGGCCCAGGGCAGGCGATCCTGCAATATGGAAAGAAGGATGTTGCCATCAGTAAAATCGAGCGCGCAGGAAACTATGCGCTCAAGCTGGTGTTTGATGATGGCCATGACAGCGGGATTTATACCTGGAATTATTTTTACGAGCTGGGTAAGAATCAGGACAAGTTGTGGCAAGAATATTTGGAAGATTTACACAAGGCTGGTAAAAGTCGCGAGAGAGATACCAGCGTCGTGAAACTTATTGATTAATACACGCACTAGCGGCATCTTACAGCGACCAATTGACCACGCCGGTATAAGCCGTCAGCAAAATAATCAATCCAAAAGCAATTCTGTACCAGGCAAAAATTTCATAACTGTGGTTGGCTACGTAGCGCACCAGGGTACGCACTGCAATCCATGCGCTGATAAATGCCGTGACAAAACCTGCCGCAAACATCGGAACATCCCCCAGCTCCAATAAATCGCGATGTTTATAGATGTCATATATTGTTGCCGCGACCATAGTGGGCACTGCCAGAAAAAACGAAAACTCCGCAGCCACCTTGCGATCCAACCCGATAAATAGGCCGCCGATAATAGTGGAGCCCGAACGCGATGTACCCGGCACCATCGCCAGCACTTGAAACAGGCCCACTTTTAACGCATCCAACCATGTCATTTGATCCACATCGGTAACCCGCACCTGATGCTGGCGCCGCTCCGCCCATAGGATCACCAGGCCACCTAGAATCAACATGGTTGCAACGGTAATGACATTGAATAAATAGGTTTTGATCAGCGAGATAAAAAGCACACCCGCAACAGCCGCAGGCAAAAATGCAATTAACAGGTTGGCAATAAAACGCTGCGACTGGGAATCGTTAAACATGCCCAGGGCGACCCGGGTAAATTTTTGTCGATATTCAACCACTACCGCCAGGATAGCGCCCAACTGAATGGCAATTTCAAATACCCGCCCATCATTGTGGAAGCCAATCAAATCACCCACTACGATCAAATGCCCGGTACTGGATATCGGCAAAAATTCCGTTGCCCCCTCAACAATGCCCATGATAATAGCTTTAAAAATCAACAGTAAATCCACAAAAACTCCTTGGTCAGGCGTAAGTTGGCGGGCGCAAGTCTGCGGCAATTACCCTGTGTTTGCAAACTCTGTGCCCATGCGCTCGCAATGACTGGGCTATACTCGCCAGTCACGAACCCATTGCCTATGAGGACAGGATATGCACCGTTATTTTTTCGCCGCCTTGATGACTGGTTTACTAACGCTACTGAGTGCCTGCACCAATATTAAATATGCCGATGACTATAAAACCGGAACTGATTTCAGCGGTTTAAAGACCTACAGCTGGCGCGCAGTAACTGTTGATATTGGCGGTATCGACAAGACCTTCCTGCACAACATTGCCGACGCACAATTGCGCGCGCAAGGATTTATCCCGACTGAAAACAATGCTGACTTCGTCGTAGATATGCAGGTATTTTCGCGCGTGAGCAGCGGCGGTAATACCAGCATCGGAGTTGGTATCGGTATGCCGGTCGGCAGCCATGGCGGGGTCGGCATGAGCACAGGCCAGACCTTGGGACAAGGCAAGCAGGAAGGCGTTATCGTGATCGATATCACCCAATCCAGTAGTAATAGCCTTATCTGGCGTGGCAACGCCGAGGGAATCCCGCTGATCAACTTTTCACTCAAAGCTGAACAAAAATTACGTGAGAGCTTTAGCCAACTGCTAACCCCCTTTCCCCCACTACCAACAACCAAATAATTTTTCTACCCTGCGGGTTGGCGAACTGAGCCCAACCCGTTCAATCCGTTTTTCTCGCTGCGGTTTTTTATGCCCAACTCACAACGCCTTTCCGTTGAAGGTATTTTGCTCTTGGTCGGGCTGGCTATCGGCTGGGGATTTAACTGGCCGATAATGAAATTTATTATTGGCGAAATCCCTCCGCTGACCTTTCGCGGTTTTTGCCTGTTTTTTGGGGGATTGGGGATTTTGGCGCTGGCACGCGCCTCTGGATTGGCGCTTGGTATCCCTGCCGGCTATTGGAAAAAAGTCCTTTGGATTTGCCTGTTCAATATCGTGGCCTGGAACGTGATGGCCACCTATGGCTTAAGCATGTTGCCAGCCGGACGCTCGGCCCTGTTGGGGTACACCATGCCGATCTGGACAGTGCTCTTATCCATCTGGGTGCTGCACGATAAATTTACCCTACGTATTGGCATCGCCTTGTTATTGGGAATTGCCGGTGTATTTGCATTGATGAGTGAAGCATTGATTAATTGGTTCAGCGCGCCCATCAGCACACAACTAACCACGGGCGCGCTGTTGATGATCGCCGCTGCCTGGTGTTGGGCGGCAGGCACGGTAATGATGAAACGCTGGCAGGTCCCGCTCAATACTGTGGTGCTTACTGGTTGGTTATTATTGCTCGCCAGTGTACCAATTATTATCGCAGCCATTATTGTCGATGGCGCACCGCAAAAAATGCCATCGACGCTCGCCCTATGGGGGATGGTCTACAACGTGTTTTTTGCATTTATGTTCTGCTACTGGGCCTGGGTGCGCCTTGTGACATTAGTGCCAGTGAGCGTGTCATCACTCTCGTCACTGATAACGCCGTTGGTTGGCGTTATCTCTGGCATTTTATTACTGGGTGAACAACCTGGCTGGCCGGAGTACAGTGCAACTATTTTAATTCTAGGGGCAGTGGCAGTCATCAATTGGGGCCCAAGTAAAAAATAATTAACGCTACTAACAATTTTCACTGCTAAACCACAGGACTGGTTATGAAAATAAATATGCGTTATTTTTTTGATTACATTAGGCATAACCATTGCACTAACTGCCTCCCGCGGGTGTACCTGAAATACTTTTATTTAATTGTCTTTTTAAATTACTTGCCTATCTAATTATTTTACTGATTACAGCAAATGCAGTTCTGCTTTCACCATATGTGAAATTTTGGTTTATTCAATTCCTCAACAATCTAATACATAATTATGGCCAGCGCTCTCGATGCATTTTTGGTTTGTACGGCCTGGACATTTAGTTGACACGATCACAAACTAACAGGCAAGGATTGCTGTAACCGAATCACTCCCAACTCAGGGTTGATACTTGCTGTATAGGCCAGAACCTCAACGCCGGCATTCATTGCGGCAAACAACGCTTTATCATAAACAGGATCTATATGCCGCGCAGGCTTTACTGATTGAATCCCCGTGTGTTGCACGCAAAATAATAAAACGGCACGGTGCCCCTGCTTCACCATCGCCATCAATTCGCGTAAATGCTTGCTGCCACGCTCGGTCACCGCATCAGGAAAAAAACCTTCGCCTTCAGCTTCCATCAGGGTCACATTTTTAACCTCCAGATAACACAGAGGCCCATCCTGTGAATGGCCTGATAATAACTCTCTATCACTTAACAAAAAGTCGATACGCGATTTCTCTGCGCCGTACACTACTTCCCGCCGCAGGGTCTGGTAGCCGCGCAACTCCGCTATCACATTCTCGCGCAGCGCCTGTTCGACTAGCCCATTGGTGCGCGCCGTATTGATCCCCGCCAAGTGGCCGCCGGGAGTAGTCACTACTTCCAATGTCTGTGGGTATTTGCGCGTTTTGCTCTCGCTTACCGAATACCAACAGGGGCTTTCTGGCAGTACGCAATTTTTCATCGAGCCGGTATTGGGGCAATGGATGGTCAGTTCGCGACCATCGGGCAGGCGCACATCGGCTAAAAAACGTTTGTAGCGTTTCAATAACAGGGCGGGATAAAAGTGGGACATGGTTAACAGGGGGCTCGACGAATCACAAATTGACGGCAATTGAAGCACAACTGCGCCAATTCAGAGCTATAGTTTTTGCTTGGGATGGGCTTGGAAATTGTTTGAATGGATAATAAGCCCTCGACCACATAGTGCACGAAAAAACGCTAGCACTCGCTTTTGTTATCTGATAGCTTGCTCCCCCTTCTAATTCTGCCCACCCGCTGGTGCAGATTATTGCCGATCCAGGAAGTCTTGCGAGGCGCTACTATGGCGAAAAAATCACCCTCTACTGAAACCTTTGCACTACGTCCTTTTACTCCTTATGTGGAGAAAAAAGGCGAAGAGTATATGAACGATAACCAGAAGCTGCACTTCAGGCAATTGCTGCTCAACTGGCGCTCGGAATTGATGGAAGAAGTAGACCGCACCGTAAGTCACATGAAAGACGAAGCGGCCAATTTTCCTGATCCAGCCGACCGCGCCAGCCAGGAAGAAGAATTCAGCCTCGAACTGCGCACTCGCGACCGCGAGCGCAAACTGATCAAGAAGATTGACAGCACCCTTGAGCTGATCGAAAACGATGATTATGGTTACTGCGATGCATGCGGTGTGGAAATCGGTATTCGCCGCCTTGAAGCGCGCCCTACAGCCACCCTCTGCGTGGATTGCAAAACCCTCGCAGAAATCAAAGAAAAACAAATCGGCGGTTAATGCCGATTTGACCGGGGCGGGCCATTGCTCGCCTCTATTTCCATGCCAGCATTACCTCTTCCGTATACTCCCATACGCTTACCCGGCACGGAATATCCAGGCTATATCGGCCGCTTTGCTCCTTCTCCTACCGGACCACTTCACTTCGGCTCACTCGTGAGTGCACTTGCCAGTTATCTGGACGCTAAAGCCAATGGCGGACGCTGGTTGGTGCGCATGGAGGACCTGGATCCGCCACGCGAACAAGCCGGCGCAGCCAGTACGATATTGCAGAGCCTCGATGAACACGGTTTACATTGGGATGGAGAAGTTATCTACCAGAGCCAGCGCAGCCAAGCCTACCAGGCATGCCTCAATGCACTTTTACAGGCCGGCTTTGCCTACCGCTGCACTTGTTCGCGCCAGGACCTGGCCAGCATGGGCGGCGTTTATGATGGCCGCTGCCGCACCCGCCAGCCAGTACCCAACCTGGCCTGCTCACTAAGGCTGAAGCTCTATGACTTGCCTGGTCATCCGACTAACGAGCTTATCCAATTCGAAGACTTGATTCAGGGCCCACAAAAACAGCATCTGCGTACCCAGGCGGGCGACCAGATATTACAGCGGCGTGATGGTTTCTACGCCTATCAGTTGGCTGTCGTCGTCGATGATATAGCCCAAGGCATTACCCACATTATCCGCGGTAGCGATCTGCTTGAGGTAACTGGCCGGCAGCTATTCTTCTTTGGTTTGCTTAACGCGCCGCTGCCGCAATTCGGCCATGTACCGCTGGCGATACAAGCCAATGGCCAGAAACTTAGCAAACAAAACCATGCCAAAGCGCTTGATAGCAAACTTGCCAGCAGGAATCTGTGGCATGGACTAGAGTTTTTAGGGCAAAATCCCCCCGCTGATTTGGCGGGTGCTTCCACCTTCGAATTATTGGACTGGGCTTTGCATCATTGGCAGCGGCAGGCCGTACATGGTCTCTGCCATCTTTACCAAAAAGAATAACAGCCACCAATTGCCTCGCCTTGAGCAAGGGAAGAGATATTATGAACAATCAACGCCTGGTTATTTTGCTACTGCTGGTAGCTTATATCTTCTCACCCAGCCTCTTTAACTGGATCATTAATCCCGCTGGCGCCTGGTATCGGCCTTATATTGTGTGGGTCATTGTGATTGCGATTGCTTTTGTCATGCAAATCCGACGCAAGAAATATCACGAGTTTGATTGACCGTGCAGATCAACTGACCTCACCAATAAGACTGAATAAGAAAAAACAACATGACTTTTGATCTCAGCCAGGTAGCACTCATCGGCATCAGCTATTTACTGCTGTTGTTTGGCATCGCCTGGATTACCGAACGTGGCTGGATTCCCGAAGCAATTACTTCGCATCCCATTACCTATATTTTGTCGCTGGGGATCTTTGCCAGCGCCTGGGCATTTTATGGCGTCATCGATCTCGCCTTCCAATATGGCTATGGCGCGCTCGCTTATTATCTTGGCACCGGCGCACTTTTCCTGTTTGCCCCGGTGGCACTCGCACCACTGGCGGAATTAGCGCGGCGGCACCAGGTACATTCACTCGCCGACTTGCTGGTATTTCGCTATCACAGCCACAGCGTCGGCGCGCTCACTACGCTCTGCATGTTATGCGGGATCCCTGTGCGATTCTCGCCTTTTTCACTATTTCATTTGGCGCCAACCGCGAGCAGCACCGCGGCCTGATTACCGCTATGGCGTTTGAATCACTACTCAAGGTGTGCGCCCTCTGCGCTGTGGGCCTGGTTGCCGTCTTTGGAGTATTTGACGGATTGGACGGACTGGATCAATGGCTACTCGACCATCCGGAAAACCTCGCCCTCTTGCATACTCCTATCCACACGGATTCTGCCCACACCCTCTTGCTAGTGTTTGTCGCCACCGCCGTGACTATGCCGCACATTTTCCACCTGGGCCTGGCGGAAAATCCACTGATGCGCAACTCGCATACAGTCACCTGGGCTTTCCCGCTATTTTTATTGTTGATGGCTTTGCCAATTTTCCCGATTCTCTGGGCGGGAACCGAACTTAGTGTGCCGTTACCGCCGCAGTATTACACTTTGGGCGTACCCATATTGTTCAATTCCCCCGGTTTGACCTTGCTGGCGTTTATTGGCGGCCTGTCAGCAGCGACTGGCGCTATGGTGGTGATTTCGCTCGCACTTTCAACCATGGTCATGAATCACTGGCTGCTGCCAAGCCTCAAATTACGCACCCGTACCGACCTTTATAGCCAACTTATCTGGCTGCGCCGGGTGTTGATCGCAGCAATTTTCTTTGGCGGTTATCTGCTCTATTGGATCCTGGATAACCGTTTCAGCCTCGCCCATCTGGCGATGACCGCATTTATCGAAACCCTGCAATTCTTGCCTGGCACCTTTGCCATCGTGTTCTGGAGCAAGGGCAACAGGCGCGGAATTATTGCCGGTTTGATCGTCGGCACCAGCATTTGGGCACTCGGGTTACTGCTACCTATCCTGACGGGATTGGAATTTATCCAATTGCCATTGGTGAACTATGCGGTTCCAGTGGGTATTGAATATTGGAGCGAAGTGACCCTTATTTCGCTTGGACTCAATACATTCTGCTTCGTGATCATCTCCATGCTCACCCGCCAAACGGAAGATGAGCAATACAGCGCGGACCTCTGTGCCGCCGACGAGATCAGCCACCCGGTACGCCAGGCGTTGGACGTACATTCAGCCTCGGAATTCAAGCATCGCCTCGCCAAACCTCTCGGCAAGGTGACCGCCAGCCGCGAGGTAGACATTGCTTTACGTGAATTAAATCTCAGTATCGATGAGCGCCGCCCCTACGCGCTACGTCGCTTGCGCGACCAGATAGAGGGAAATCTTTCCAGCTTGATGGGAATCCATGTGGCCAGCGAGATTATGGATAAGTGCATTCCCCATTCGACCGTTGAAACCCAGACAACCGTCGATATCAACCTGATCGAAAGCCGCCTCGCCGAATATCGCGATCACCTCACCGGTATGGCGGCGGAGCTGAATACCCTGCGCCTCTATCATCGTAAAACACTGGAAGAGTTGCCTATGGCGGTCTGCTCGCTCGGGCGCGATATGGAGGTACTCATGTGGAACCGGGCCATGGCAGAGCTGACCCAAACTCCAGGCGAGGATGTAACTGGTTCTTATCTTGAGGATATCCCTGAGCCCTGGTGCAGCCTCCTGATTGACTTCAGCCAGAGCAAGGAGCCGCATTTTTATCGCCGGGAGATAGAACTCAACCATCGCCCCCATTGGATCAGCCTGCACAAAGCCAATATTGAAGGGCCGATCACCGCGGGCGTGTACGATCAGGTGATGTTGCTGGAAGACGTGACCGAGACCCAATTACTCGAACAAGAATTAGTGCACTCCGAGCGACTCGCTTCAGTCGGACGGCTTGCCGCTGGTGTGGCCCATGAGATCGGCAATCCGATTACCGGCATCGCCTGCCTTGCGCAAAACTTGCGCTACGACTCTGACAATCCGGAAGTATTGGAAACCGCCGAGCAGATCCTCAGCCAGACCGACCGTGTCGGCAGAATTGTGCAGTCGCTCGTAAGCTTCTCTCACGCCGGCCACGCCAGTAAAACCGAGTTTGAGGCGGTATCTATCCGGGATTGTGCAAACGAGGCAATTCATTTGCTGTCGCTGCAAAAAGAGAAAACCCAGGTACTTTTTTGCAATGACATTCTCAGGACCGCCATAGTTGCTGGTGACGCACAACGCATTATTCAGGTTTTTATAAATCTTTTATCTAATGCGCGGGATGCCAGCCCGGAGCAAGGGCGTGTTATGCTTGAAAGTAACGAAGATGAGAATTCGGTAACAGTTTCTGTTACCGATGAGGGACATGGTATCCCTCCTGAACTGATTGAGCGGATTCTTGAACCTTTCTTCACCACCAAGGAGCCAGGCGAAGGTACGGGTTTGGGTTTGGCCATGGTGTACAGCATTATTGAAGACCATAGCGGCCATATGGACATCATTAGCCCTGCCGATACAGTTCACAATCGCGGCGCAAGTTTTGTCATTACCTTGCCCCGCCATCTCGATTCATTCATGGATGCCTAATAAGAAAATACCAGCGGCTCGCAAGCCTGCCTTGCAAGCTATTGACCTGCAACACTAACGCAAGACCCGGATAGCTATGAGTAAGATTCTGATTGTTGAAGACGAAACCATCATCCGTAACGCCCTTCGCAAGCTGCTTGAGCGCAACCAATACGAGGTCTGCGAGGCCCCGTCGGTAAAAGAGGCGACCTCCAAATTTCAGCTCAAGGATTTTGACCTGATCATCAGCGACCTGCGCCTGCCCGGCGCACCGGGCACTGACCTGATCAAGCTGGCGGGTGATACACCGGTACTTATCATGACCAGCTACGCCAGCTTGCGCTCAGCGGTGGACTCCATGCGCATGGGCGCAGTGGACTATATCGCCAAACCGTTTGACCATGACGAGATGGTTAACGCCGTGAAACGCGTAATTGGCAAAGCCAAGGCCGCCAATAAGGCCGCCACTGGCGCAATAACGGCTAGTACGGCTATCGCAGGCATGATTGGTGCGAGCGATGTGATGCAGGATCTTTATAACCGCATCCATAAAGTCGCACCAACTAACGCTACCGTATTAATCCACGGCGAAACCGGTACTGGTAAAGAATTGGTTGCACGTGCGCTGCACGAAGAGAGTAACCGCAATAACCATTTGATGATCTCGGTCAACTGCGCCGCCATTCCCGACACCCTGATTGAATCCGAGCTGTTCGGCTATGAAAAAGGCGCCTTTACGGGCGCAGCTACCAACCGTGAAGGCTTGGTGGCCGCAGCCGACGGTGGCACCTTGTTCCTGGATGAAATTGGTGAATTACCATTGGAAGCCCAAGCGCGCCTGCTCCGGGTGCTACAAGAAGGCGAAGTGCGCCCGCTAGGTTCGGTGGAGTCGCGCAAAGTGGATGTCCGTCTGGTCGCAGCGACCCACCGCGACCTGCGTAAACTCTCCAAAGAAGGCAAGTTCCGCGAGGACCTCTACTTCCGCATCAACGTGGTTCAATTGGAGCTCCCGCCCCTGCGCGAACGCGGTCGCGACATCATTAACATCGCTGAATCCCTGCTGCAGCGGTATTGTGCCCAATTTGGCAAGACGCAACTCAAGCTTTCCTCCGGCGCCATGGATTCAATCATGAGCTATAACTGGCCAGGTAACGTACGCGAGCTTGAAAACGCCATGCAGCGGGCAGTTATCCTGTGCGAAGACACTAATGAAATTGGCGGTCATCTGCTCTCTATCGATATGGATTACCAGGATTTGGACGACAATACCGGCAGCTCGGTATTTGAACCGGCAAGACTGGCCAACCGTGCCCCAGGCGCACCCGCCGCGTCAGAAGACCTGTCGCTGGAAGATTACTTCCAGCGTTTCGTATTGGAACACCAGGACACCATGAGCGAAACCGAACTTGCGCGCAAACTCGGAGTGAGCCGCAAATGCCTGTGGGAGCGCCGCCAGCGCCTTGGCATACCGCGCACAAAATCCACTGCGGCACTCAGTAACGCCAAGTAACCAGCTAACGAAACCCGGCAGCACCATATCCCCAGACTCTTCACAGAGATTGGGGATTTTTGCTTTTTGTGACAGTTATTTTGATTAATGTGCCAGATTTGTGACTATCGATGCCAAACCGTTACCCCAAACCACGAGAGTGTTACCGCAAAAATAATGTTACCCACATGGGTAGACGTAACAATTCCGCGACAAATATGTAACCTATCGAAATAACAAAAAGAAATAAGCGACGAGCAAAAAAAGTTAACTCTTTGTATTTATTGAAGTTTATAAATTTGGCACAACTACTGCTTTTAGAGCGCCATAACAAAAACAAACAATAAGAATTAAATGTGAAAATCTAATAACAACAACAAATAATAAAAAGCATAACGAACTTAAAAATAACAACAATAGAAAATAAGAAACTGAATTAAATGAATAACAACAAGAAATAATAAAAAACTGAACATAAAAGAACATAACAACAACAAATAATAACAACAGAAATTAAATAACAATAACGAAAACAATAAGTTAGATAGACCACGCTAGAAGACAAGAGCAATAAGACAGTAAAATAAAGCGGATTACTGACTAGGCACGGGATGGGATAGCACGCGAGATTGGATATGGGCACGGAAGCACCCCATTGAATGCCGATTAAAGCACTCCGGTGCTCCCTCCTGCGGGAAAGCGAAAGCTTTCCCGTTTTGCTTTCCCAGACATGAAATTTTTTATAGTTCGCACAAAGGTCTCAACCCGGACACCCATCCACGATTGAATTCACACCAACCAGAGTCGCTGGATGTCGTAAAAAATGCTGTGCTTCTGCTAAACTCGCCGCTCTTATGCAACTGACTGCCTAAACCC
>JAJQJO010000060.1 GCA_021323495.1 Cellvibrio sp.
GTATTCCGTAACCGAAGGCTTGCCGGTCTGCAGGCAAACTTTGTATTTAGGCCCCTCACCCGCAGCAATGGGTAGATCAATAACCCCTTCATCCTGTGCTATTAGCCCGGCAACTACCGCTGTGTAATGCTTGCTGACCCGACGGGCCTGGAACTGTTTGCTGATGTGGGATAACGCGGGTTTATTGAGCGGGATGACCATTACACCAGACGTATCAAAATCCAGCCGGTGGACAATAGCCGCACCGGGATAATCCGGCAGCAGACGGCTGATCACCGAATCGCGGTTTTGCGGATGGCGCCCCGGTACGCTGAGCAAGCGAGTGGGTTTGTTAATCAGGAGGAAATCTTGCTCATCCTGTAATATTTTTATTTCTCCAACGCAGGGAGGAAGGATAAATAACTCGTCAATATCTGCGTGCATAAGTGAAGTCGATAATAGATAGACAAAAAATCAATAACGTTATGATACCAGCACCAGCCCAATAAACTTGCGAGTCATAACCTGTAGGAACAAACTTAGGCTCAAAGGTTTGTTCACATCGGTACAGCCTACTGTTATGGTGCCGCCGCAAAACTCGCCGGAACATGGCTTTTGCTGTATCCTGCGCGCCTTATTTTAAGCCTACAGCGCCATTCCGTGATGGCGCCCTTTATTGCGAATAGCCCTTAAATTGATAGGTATCTAGTTCCATGTATATCTACGACGAGTACGACCATAGCATCCTGCGCCAGCGCATTGCACAATTTCGCGGCCAGACAGAACGCTTCCTTGCAGGGGAGCTTCCGCCCGAGCAGTTCCTGCCTCTGCGCTTGCAAAATGGCCTTTATGTCCAACGGCTGGCGCCGATGCTGCGGATCAATGTCCCCTACGGCATGATCAATTCAACCCAGTTGCGCAAGCTGGCACATATCGCCCGTCATTATGACAAAGGTTATTGCCACGTCAGTACTCGCCAGAATATCCAATACAACTGGCCAGACCTGACAGAAGTGCCGGACATTCTCGCTGAATTGGCAGAAGTGGGCATGCATGGAACCCAGTCGAGCGGAAACTGCATCCGTAACACTACATCTGACCAATTTGCCGGTGTAGCGCCCGATGAAGTTATCGACCCACGCCCTTACTGCGAAATTATTCGCCAGTGGTCCAGTTTCCATCCTGAATTTGCCTTCCTCCCACGCAAATTCAAAATTGCCGTAACCGGTTCGACGCAAGACCGCGCCGCAGTGCAAGTGCACGATATCGGCCTTGAAGTGGTGTTTAACGATAAAGGCGAAGTGGGCTTTAAAGTTTTTGTGGGTGGTGGATTGGGGCGTACTCCGGTTATCGGTGTGGCAATCCGCGAATTTCTGCCGGAGGAACATCTGCTCTCCTATCTGGAAGCAATTTTGCGGGTGTACAACCTTTTTGGTCGCCGCGATAACAAATACAAAGCCCGTATCAAGATTCTGGTACGCGCCCTGACCCCGGAAGTCTTTGCACAAAAAGTGGAAGATGAATGGCAGCATCTTAAAGATGGTTACAACAAATTAACGCAAGAAGAAATCCAACGCGCCAAAGGCTTCTTCACCGCACCAGCTTACGAAACAATTGATAATGCAGCTGCGCAAGCCGCTGTGGATGCACAAGCTGCTGACAGCATCGCATTCGGTAAATGGTTGCAGCGAAATGTGCGCGAACACAAAATCCCTGGCTATGCCTCAGTCACGCTCTCGCTGAAACCGACCGGTGTTGCGCCTGGCGATATCACCGATGCACAGCTGGAAGTTATCGCTAACCTCGCGGACAAATTCAGCTTTGGCGAAGCGCGCACCACACATGAACAAAACATCGTGTTAGCCGATGTGAAAAAGACCGAACTGTTTGCACTCTGGCAAGAATGCAAGGCTGCCGGTTTTGCAACGCCAAATATCGGCACTATCACCGATATTATTTGCTGCCCTGGTGGTGATTTCTGTTCGCTTGCCAATGCCAAATCCATCCCCATTGCCGAAGCGATCCAGCGCCAATTTGAAGATCTGGATTATGTCTATGACCTCGGCGATATTGACTTGAATATCTCTGGTTGTATGAATGCCTGCGGCCATCACCACGTTGGCCATATTGGTATTCTTGGTGTGGATAAGTCAGGCAAGGAATTTTACCAGGTGCAATTAGGGGGCAGCGCGAGCAATGATGCTTCTCTCGGCGATGTGCTCGGCCCATCATTCGGTGCTGATGATATGCCTGCGGTAATCCAAAAAATTGTTGATGTGTATGTCGCTAACCGCACCGCAGAAGAATTATTTATCGACACCTATCGTCGTATAGGTGCCGCTCCCTTCAAGGAGAAAGTTTATGCAAAAGCTAATTAAAGATGGTGCTATCCAGGAGAACACCTGGACGTTGGTTGCCAAAGCCGACGGTGAAGCGATTGCAGTTGAAGTACCTGCTGGCCAGGTATTGATTCCAGTCGCTGTGTGGCTCGCGCAAAAAGATCAATTGCAAAACCGTACTGATATAGGTGTATGGTTTGATAGCGATGAAACTGCTGATTTAATTGGTGCAGACGCCAATCGTTTCCCCGTCATCGGGGTGAATTTCCCTCTCTTTATGGATGGCCGTTCTTTTTCTACCGCGCGCTTGCTGCGCGAACGCTATGGATTTAAAGGCGAACTACGTGCGGTGGGCAATTTTATCCGTGACCAACTCTGCTACCTGCGCCGCTGTGGTGTAAATGCATTTGCATTTTCCAATCCCGAAGCCAACCTTGAGGATGCGCTGAAATCACTTAATGATTTTCAGGAATATTACCAGGCTTCCGTTGATCAACCACTACCGTTGTTCCGTCGCCGCGCTTGACGCAAGGCTCACCAGCGCAAAAAAGAACGCCGCTATCGCAATGACAGCGGCGTTTTTTTATTGTTAAATAGCTATTAGTTACTTAGCAAAAAACTTTCGAATATTGTCCGCCTCAGCCAATGTATCCTCACGCCCCAACGCCATCAACTCCGTAATAAATTCATTGGAAAACAACAAATAACTGGCGGCGGTTGCGCCGCCGCCTTTTGCTGTAGCACCGATGGCGCGCAAGAAAAAACGTAAACTTTTTGGCAAGTAACGCACATTGCGACCAGCAATACCATCAATAGGATAACTGGGCGAAATGACCATATTATCAACCGGACGCAAGACAATTCCCTCTTTCATACGCACATCTTCAGGAATTAATTGCAATAATTCATTCATACGTTGCATATGTTCCAAATCACCTTCCAATGCATCCACAAACGCGCTATTAAAAAGATGACCAATGATCTGGCCCATAGAGGGCGAGTGCCGATGTGGTACCCGGCGATTGGCTTTCGGCGCGCTGCGGTTGCCGCTCACACCTACCACAAATAACGCATCCGCGCCCAAATGCAATGCCGGGCTAATAGGGGCTAACTGACGCAAGGCGCCATCACCAAAATATTCGCGATTAATACGTACTGCCGGAAAAATAGTGGGGATTGCGGATGACGCAAGGAGGTGCTCCAGCCGCAATTGTGTCGCCACACCACTGCGCCGGTAACGCGACCAACCCTGTAACGCCGGATTGCCTTGAAAAAAACTTACCGAGTGACCAGAGGTATAACCCATCGCTGAAATACTCACCGCCAGTAATTTTCCACTGTCGATAGCATGGGTAAGATTTTCAAAATTTATTTTGGAGCCCAACAAATTCCACAGCGGAGCGTTATCGAGCAAAGATAAAGGGCGGCGACGCCCCATACCTTCGTTAAATAATGAAAGGCCCAGATAACTGATACCTTTTACAATATCACCCCAGCCATGCAAATAAACCTGTCCAATGTCCAGGTGTTGCCACATATACGCCAGCGCATTTACTGCGGATTTAAAATTGCCTTTATGCGCTGCAATAGCCAGTGCATTGATCGCCCCTGCTGATGTACCACAAATAATGGGAAATGGATTTTCACAGTCATCAGGCAAGACTTCAGCAAGCGCTTGTAATACACCGACCTGATAAGCAGCGCGAGCACCGCCACCGGATAGAATCAAAGCTGTTTTCATAAGCAATTCTAATAGTTTGATACGCTTGATTGATCACATTTAATCATGACCAATATTTGTTGTTGCGCATGTTCGTTATGTCATATGTCTTTTAGAGTAGCAGTTGTGCCGCTTTCTGAAACGGATAATTTTATTGCTAGCGCAGCAGAAATAAAAAAGCACCTCTGACAAGGTGCTTTTTTCACTATCACACAAACAATATTATTCAGGTTTCACAAGCAACAGAGAACCCTCAACTGCGATAACATGAGGTTGCGTCAAGCCGCGCCTGCCAATCGATTCCCGAATAACTCACCGTGCCTTGGTCGCGTGTAATTGCCCGGGTCACAGGTAATATTTTACCAATCATGTCGCTACTGGTATCGCGACCACCGCCCGCATTTTGGAATTTTTTTAATGGTTTCCATAACAGAACTGCACTCAGTGCAGCCAATACGCCCACACTTAACACTTCCATTTCCCAACCGTTGATCACGCCGAGAGTTACCATTACACCGGTCAAAAAACAACTCAGTGCCAAAAATAACAAGGGACCGCTCATTCCCAGGACACTCAACTCCAACACCAGACATATTCCGGCGATTGTATAAAGCAGATGGTCCTGATGCTGTGCAAAATATTCAAATACGCTATTCATAAGCTTCTCTCGCTATTATGCATGCGCAGCCTGCGACAAATTAATCGTTGAGGACACTGCCATCGCCTGGGCAACAGTGTTCGCGATATTGTCGCTGGTCCTGCCATCGGTGAGCACTACGGTGCTTTCATGTGCGATAGCTTTATGCGCAGCAATAGCACCTTGCGCCAAATTCAAGGTAATTGCTTTTTGTCCCTCGTCAGTCGCTGCGGATTTACCAATGGTTGTCAGTGCTTCCGCTTCAGCAATCGCGACCAGACGAATTGCTTCCGCTTTACCGGTCGCCTCGAGAATCTGAGCCTCTTTGCTTGCTTCTGCTGCTAACACTTGCTCCGCCTTGGCGGCTTCTGCATCCAATACACGCGCCTGTTTTTGTCCTTCTGCTGTGGTGATTGCCGCAACTTTGACGCCTTCGGCAGTGAGAATCGCCGAGCGTTTTTGCCGCTCTGCCGTCATTTGTTTTTCCATATCTTCTTTGATGGAAGGCGGGATAGCAATCTCGAGTAACTCAAAGCGCAGCACAATCAATCCCCAGGGTTCAGTAGCTGATTGCATCGCATCCTGAATTTTAGCGTTAATTGCAGAACGGTTTTGAAAACAGTCATCCAATTCCATTGAACCTATCGCATTACGCATGGATGTCATCGCCAATTGGGTACAAGCGAGCTTGTAATCCGTTATGTTGTTAGTAGCTGCAGCTGCATCAATAACCTTGATAAACAAAACCCCGTCAATCATCAGGGCGATATTGTCTTTAGTGATGGCGGACTGTTGCGGGATAACAAGTGTCTGTTCTTTTAAATTGCGATCTGCCTCAACTGATTCCACAAAAGGAAGGATAAAATTCAAACCTGAACTCAGCGTTTTTGTATATTTACCGAAGCGGTAAATAACATAACCACGATTCTGTGGCACAAAATGAATACCTTTTTTCAAGGTATAAAGCAGCACCAGAGCCAACCAAAATGCGGGGCTGGTAATAAGTCCAAACAGCGATTCCATAATAATTTCCTGAGTGAGATAAAGGTGTAAACAACAGTCCGGTTGTTACATTATTTTATTTTGCTTTTGCCAATTCCTGATCGCGCAGCTCGCGCCGCAAAATTTTACCGACATTGGATTTGGGTAATTCTTTGCGGAACTCGATCAAGTGAGGAGCCTTGTATGCAGTGAGTGTTTCCTTAGCGAATTTACGCACTTGCTCAATCGTAAGCTGTTCGTTAGCCGTGACAATGAAGGCTTTTACAATTTCACTGCCCTCCCCATCAGGCACACCGATAACAGCAACCTCAACAATATCCGGATGGTTACTTAACGCATCTTCCACTTCATTAGGAAATACTTTGAAGCCACTCACATTGATCATGTCTTTTTTGCGATCAACAATCTTGATATATCCATCCGCCTGGATAATGGCAATATCACCCGTTTTAAACCAACCTTCTTCATCCATTACTTCTGCGGTTGCATCAGGACGTTGCCAGTAACCTTTCATTACCTGCGGCCCTTGCACACAGAGCTCTCCCGCCTCGCCTGACGGCAATGTATTTCCGGCGTCATCTATCACCTTGCACTGTGTATCTATCAGGGGCAGCCCCACAGTTCCATATTGCACATGTTCAAGCGGGTTATTGGAAACGACGGGTGAGGTCTCGGTCAAACCATAGCCTTCACTGATTGGGGCTTTGGTAATTTCCGCCCAATGCCTACTGGTTTCCGCCGTGAGTGCCATGCCGCCAGAGCAGGTTAAACGCAAGTTGCTAAAATCCAATTGGCTAAAACCAGGATTGCGCATAAGCGCATTAAATAAGGTATTCAAACCTACAAAAAACGTAAACTTTTTCCCCTGCAATGTTTTTACAAATCCAGGGATATCACGCGGATTGGGAATTAATATGCTGTGATTGCCCAGCTCCACCGCCGATGTGCAGTGAATAGTAAAAGAATAAATGTGGTAGAGCGGCAGAGGTGCAACATAAATCTCGTGTCCCGGACGAAAAACGTCTTTCATTCGTTCGTTGAGTTGCGCCATGTTCGCCACCAAATTACGATGGGTAAGCATTGCACCTTTTGCGACGCCGGTTGTGCCGCCGGTATATTGCAAAACGGCGATATCATCCGGTGTCAATGTCACTGATTGCCATGGTTCATTCGCTAATGAAAGTGCTTTATTGAATTCGATTTGCCGGGGGAAATCGTAAGGCGGCACCATTTTTTTAAGGTGTTTTACCGCAAAATTTAACAGCATGCGCTTAAAGGGCGAGTGCAAATCAGCAAGCTCTGTCACTATCACTTGCTCGACGCTGGTTTCCTGGATAATAGCCGCTGCATTTTTGGCAATATTTGCCAGTACGACCAGGGCTTTTGCGCCCGAATCATTAAGTTGGTGTTTTATCTCATGCGGGGTGTAAAGGGGGTTGGTATTTACAACAACCATACCTGCACGCAAAGCCCCAAAAACTACGACCGGGTATTGCAATATATTGGGCAACTGCACTGCGATCCTATCGCCCGGCTGCAAGCCCGTATGCTGTTGTAGATATGCAGCAAAACGGCCAGATAACCGATCAAGGTCAGCGTAGGTCAAAGTGCGATTCATACAGGTAAACGCATTGTTGTCAGCGAATGACTTACAGGATTCCGAGAAAACCTCAACGAGGGTTCGGTTGTAATTCAGTGACATTCGACATTCTCCACAATTGTTATTGTTCAATATTAAAAATCATCGCTGGCCAAACCCATCAAGTTACCCGAGCCAGATTTAATCGCCGCAACCAAACCGGTGGTACGTGGCAAAATACGCGCAAAATAAAATTCTGCAGTGGCAAGCTTGGCGCGATAAAAACCGGGTTCTGCATCCGGCGATGCAAGTTGCTGCAAAGCTGTTTTCCGTGCTTTGAGCCATAAAAAAGCCAACACAAGATAGCCCGAATACATCAGATAATCTACCGCAGCTGCACCAATTTGATCCGGATCCTGCTGCGCCTGCTGCGCGATATGCAGACTCAATTCTTGCCATTCCTGACTGAGTGTAGCTAATTGTGCAGCCTGTATCGCCAATTGCTCGTTGCCATCGCAGCTATCACAAAAAGCGGTAATTTCAGCGATTAACAGCAGCAATGTTTTACCACCCGTCCCCAGCACCTTGCGCCCCAATAAATCCAACGCTTGGATACCGGTAGTGCCCTCGTACAAAGTAGCAATGCGGCAATCGCGCAGGTTTTGCTCAAGTCCCCAACCCCGGATATAGCCATGCCCGCCGAGGCACTGGAGGGCAAGGTTCGCTGATTCAAAGCCAGCCTCGGTGCCAAAGGCTTTCACAATCGGGGTAAGCAAACCCAGCAGATCGGCTGCATGCTGCCGCTCGAGCGGATCTGCGGCATGCTGGCTCAGGTCCATTTTTATATTGGTGTAATAACTCAACATGCGGATCCCTTCCACCAGGGATTTTTGGGTGAACAACATACGACGGATATCGGGATGGACAATGATGGGGTCAGCTTGCTCGTCCGGGTTTTTAATTCCAGTCAAAGAGCGCATCTGTAATCGCTCACGCGCGTACAAAGACGACTGTTGATAACCAAGTTCGGCGTGGGCAAGTCCCTGTAAACCTGAGCCTATGCGGGCGAGGTTCATGAAAGTGAACATGTGGTTTAATCCTTTATTCACTTCACCTAATAACCAGCCCCTGGCCCCCTCAAAATGCAATTCACAGGTCGCATTGCCGTGAATTCCCATCTTCTCTTCGAGGGAAACACAGGTCACCGCATTGGCTACGGTGGGGGTACCCTCAGCACCATCCAGGAACTTCGGAACAATAAAGAGGGAAATACCTTTGGTGCCGGCAGGAGCGTCCGGAAGGCGGGCGAGCACTATATGGACGATATTTTCAGCGAGATCATGATCGCCAGACGAAATAAAAATCTTGGTGCCGCTGATATGGTAGCTACCATCCAGCCGGGGTTCGGCACGTGTACGCAACAACCCCAGGTCACTGCCTGCATGGGCTTCCGTCAGACACATGGTGCCGGTCCAGCGGCCGGAGATCAATGCAGGCAAATACTGCTGCTTTTGCTGCGCCGTACCATGGGTTTCAATGGTATGCATAGCCCCCTGTGACAAACCGGCGTACATGCTCCAGGCCCAGTTGGGCGTACCGAGAATTTCACTCAGGAAGATGCTAAGCGATTGCGGTAACCCCTGCCCACCATAGGCCACCGAACGCGATATGCTCGGCCAACCGGTAACGCAGTAGTGCTGATAAGCCTCCTTGAAACCAGTCGGAGTCACGACCCTGCCATCAATTAACTTACAACCCTGCCGATCACCAACGGGCCCCAGCGGTGCCAGCACTTCCTCAGCAAAACGGGCTGCTTCGTTAATAAAAGCATTGGTCAATTCCCTATCCAGCGAGGCATGGCCTAGCGCACGGTAATGATTCGCGTAATCGAATAATTCAAAGAGAGTGAAACTGATATCGCGCAAAGGCGTTTGGTAATTGTTCATCCTTAACCATCCAGGCAAAAGTCCGCGGAAATTGAAGTTGGGTAGGTTACCCACAGCTAGCTGATTATTAAATCGGGGTTTCGCATCTTGGCAGATGCGCCTGTTATGTCAAATAGTCGTGCTGCTCAACCCCGTAAAGTGAAAATTATAAAAACCTTATGATTGTGCTCGCGCCAACAAATGCAACAGGTGAAATGTCACAGCCGCCGTAAACCCCCAGATCTCGTGCCCTTGGTAATGATAGGCGGGCACGTTAAATGTACTTCCATTCCGTTCAAATTTATCTTCCCGTATTTGAATCCCTTCATGAAAAACGCTCAAAGGTACAAAAAAAATACTGTCGAGTTCATTCGGGGATGGATATAGGGGAAACCCTGCATTAAAGCTGGCTACAAAAGGCGTAACAGGAGTACCTGCACGGGTGTGGGATTTGGGTAAGCGCCCCAAAAGATGCATTTCTGCTGCCGGCAAGCCTATCTCTTCATGGGCCTCGCGCTGGGCAGTGGCAAATAAATCCGTATCACCAAACTCCCACATACCGCCGGGAAAACAGATTTCACCCGGATGCTGGCGCATATGTGCAGCACGCTTCGTGTATAGAAGTGCAGGATTGTCGCCCCGGCTGATCAATACCAGAACAGCAGCTTGTGGCTGGTCAACCAGAGCCGATGGTTCGTGGATAAGTTGTTGCGATAGTGTTCCAAATAGCAAATCACTCACAACCATCACTCCAGATTGGCCAGGCGCCACAGATCAAACACAGGTTCCTCGTAAGGATGGGCGAGACGCAAAGCAGCAACAGCTGCATCGATATCCTTATCAGCACAAATCACTTCAACCCGATATTCAGGCAAGCTTGTCAGCCGGTCCTGTTCGCCAATAAAAGGCGAGGAGCCGGCAAGCGGGCGGAACTGTCCTTGTCCAAGTACTTGCCAGCAACATTGATCGTAATTACCCATTTGCCCGGCACCAGCAGAAAAGACCGCCGCCTTTACTTGCTCAAGGTGCGACTCGGGAACAAAGAAGACCAATTTATGCACCTGCCCAACCCTCCAAACTTTTACGATTAAATGATTCGTACTGCAATCACGTGCTCAACTTTAGCCAAGGCATCAATTACCGCAGTAGAGGGCGTGTGTTCAACATCGATAATGTTATATGCCACATCGCCCCGGCTTTTGTTAACCATATCAACCACGTTGACTTTATGATCAGCCAGGACTGACAACACATGCCCTAATACACCGGACACATTTTCATTTGAAAAAGTGATGCGCGAACCGATCGCAGGGGAGCGATCCATTGATACCGAGGGAAAGTTGACGGAGTTTTTAATATTGCCGTTTTCCAGATAATCCACCAATTGGTCGGCGGCCATAATTGCACAATTTTCTTCTGCTTCTTCCGTGCTGGCACCGATATGTGGCATCGCGTAAACATCTTTGCGGTTAAGCAGGATTGGCTCAGGGAAATCGCAAATATATTTGCCCAGATGACCAGCATCCAGGCTTTCTACTACCGCATGGGCGTCAACAATTGCTTCACGTGCAAAGTTCAACAGGGTTGCGCCCTTTTTGGTGACTTTGAGCGTATCCGCGTTGATCAAATGCTTGGTCGCTGGAATCGCGGGGACATGCAAGGTGATGTAATCCGAGCGCGCCAACAAGGATTGCAAGTTTTCCATGCGGCCGACCTGACTGGGTAACCGCCATGCGGCCTCCACCGAGAGCGCCGGATCGAAGCCCACTACATTCATACCCAACGCCAGCGCCGCATCAGCAATTAAAGATCCGATTGCTCCCAAACCAACAATGCCCAGGGTTTTACCCTGCAATTCAAAACCGGCGAAATTGGACTTTTCCTTCTCCAGCAATTTTGACATCTCCTCGGCGTCGGTCATATGCGTCAAGGTACTTACATAATCCATACCTTGAAGTATGCCGCGCGACCCCAGCAACATGCCCGCCAGTACCAATTCCTTCACTGCGTTAGCATTTGCACCGGGAGAGTTAAATACCACAACTCCCTTTTTGGTGTATTCATCGACAGGCACATTGTTGGTGCCAGCACCGGCGCGCGCTACCGCTTTAACACTGGCCGGCAAAGTCTCGCCGTGCAATTTATGGCTACGCAATATGTAAGCATCCGGCTGGCCAATATCGCTGGCAACCTCATAAGTTTCACGTGGGAAACGGTTCAGGCCTTTAACAGAAATTGCGTTGTAAGTTTTTATCTTGAACATGCTCTTTCATCCTCTGTGCACTAACAAAAAGGCCGTGTAAAAACACGGCCTTGCAAAAATCGCCAAAAAATCAGGCCGCCATGGCTTGTTCGTATGCCCAGGTCAACCAGGGCAGCAAAGCCTCAAGGTCAGCCGCATCAATAGTCGCACCGCACCAGATACGCAGACCGGGAGGAGCGTCACGATATGCCCCGATATCATAGGCCACGCCCTCTTTATCCAACAACTTGACCATCGCTTTGACCTGGTCAGGTGAGGCTTTCAAAGTGAAGCAAACACTGGTATTGGAAAGCGTATCCGGTGTTTGAGCAAGGAAATCAATCCAATCATTAGCCGCTACAAACTTTTGCAATACCGCAAGATTGGCGTTGGAACGGGCAATCGTTTCTTTTACCCCACCAATTGCACGCACCCAATCCAGCGCATCCAGATAATCTGCTACCGCCAACATAGATGGAGTGTTGATAGTATCGCCCTTGAAAATCCCTTCAACTACTTTACCGCCGCTGGTCATGCGGAACAATTTAGGCATTGGCCAGGATGGCTTATAACTTTCCAGACGCGCAACTGCGCGCGGGCTGAGGATCAACATACCGTGTGCGCCTTCCCCGCCGAGAACTTTCTGCCAGCTATAAGTGATGACATCCAGTTTTTCCCAAGGCATTTCCATTGCGAATACAGCCGAGGTTGCATCGCAAATGGTCAGGCCTTTGCGGTCTGCAGGAATCCAGTCGCCATTGGGTACTTTTACGCCCGAAGTAGTGCCATTCCAGGTGAAGATCACATCGTTATCAAAATTGACTTTGGACAAGTCTGGCAGTAAGCCGTAGTCGGCTTCGTGGGCATTAACGTTCAGCTTCAATTCTTTGGTTGCATCGCCCAACCAGCCATTACCAAACGATTCCCATTGCAGAATATCTACACTGCGCTCACCCAATAGCGACCACATAGCCATTTCTACTGCGCCAGTATCTGATCCTGGCACTACACCAACACGATAGCCTTCCGGCAGACCAAGCAATTCAGCTGTATCTTCACAGGCGCGCTGTAGCGCTGCTTTACCAATGGTGGAGCGATGTGAACGACCCAAGGTAGACACGTCTAACTGATCCAAACTGTAACCCGGACGCTTGCTGCAAGGGCCAGACGAAAAATTGGGATTGCGGGGTTTTACTGCTGGCTTCATGGTAATCCTCTAGCTGACAGAAAGAGCACATCCGACAAACAGGACTAATCAGGTGTGCCAAACGAGGCCTGAACTCTAACATCAGAGACCAAACCCGGAAAATTAGGGGCGTCGATTATGCCAGCTACACACCAAATAACCTAGCCAGCCAGAGCGCATTCGCCCGTAAAAAATCGCCAAATCACAGGCAAAAAAAAGCCCTCTGAAAGTCAGAGGGCAAGAGGGAGACGTCGATGCATCAACCAGACATCGACGGTGAGAGACCATTAACCAGCCAAAACCAAGCTCGCAGCTTTATTTAAGCCTGATTATTTCAATCAACTGACGCTAATGTAAAACTTAATGACAGCGCTGTCAACTGAAATCTTAAAACAATCAAACAATACCGACCGCAGATTCATTTGTTGAGACCTGGGCCGGCATTCTCACTCTCAACGCATAGCACAATAACGCGCAATAAACTCTTCATGACCCGGCAATAAACCAAGGCTTTTATTGACGTGATCACGGAAACCTTCCATGTAGGTTTAAAACTCACCATCAGCCATGTTGTCGACAATCGGTTGATAATGTTTAGGCACAACACCTTGGCCAATTAAAACCTGCGTCCAACCATTGGTTCTAAATAATTCATCGCCACCTAAAAACATCATGCCGCTTTCGGTAAACATATCGATGCGATGACGGAGCGTGTCTGGTACTGGCATGGTGCGTACATAATTCCAAAATTCGGTGTCATTCCGACGCGTCGCATGATAATGGAGAATAATGAAATCCCGAATGCTCTCCGCCTCTTCACGAGATTGTCGATTGAATTCGTCCACCAATACCGATTGAATTCCCCGCAACGGAAACAAGCGCAATAATCGAATCAAACCGGATGTAACCATATGGATACTGGTTGATTCCAATGGCTCCAAAAATCCTGAAGACAACCCAAGTGCGACACAGTTTTTGTTCCAGCTCAACTTACGGCGCCCGGTTTTAAATTGAATCAATCGAGGTTCAAATAATTTTTCACCGTCAAGATTAGAGATGAGCGTTTTCTCTGCCCAATCGCGACCCGCGAATTGGCTTGAATACACCACTCCGTTACCTGTGCGGTTTTGTAGCGGTATTCTCCATTGCCATCCAAATTCATGTGCTGTGGCGCTGGTGTATGCTGTCGCTGGACCAGTTTTTGCGGATTGCACCGCAAGTGCCGAATCACAAGGCAACCAATGCTGCCAATTTTCATAACCGGTATTTAGTGTTTCTTCAATTAACAAACCGCGAAAACCTGTACAGTCGATGAAGAAATCACCTTCTATAGAAACACCACTTTCCAAATGCAAGCGTTTGACGTAACCGGAATCTGCATCTTGCTCAACACGAGCGACCTTGCCCTCCTGTCGGACCACACCTAGTGCTTCACTAAAACTGCGCAAATATTTTGCGTAAAGGCCCGCATCAAAATGAAATGCATAATTTAAAATTGGGTTTTCACATATTGCAAATTTACCTGTGCGTGCCGCTTCATGCTCCAGGCAATAAGCTCCATAGGGTGCATTGACACCCAATTTTTTAGCGCGCGCCCAAAAATGTTGAAATTCGCCCGCCCAGAAAATGCGGCCAACCTGACCAAATGAGTGAATATAATCTTCGCCAATTTCACCCCAGTTTTTAAAATTGATCCCTAATTTAAAAGTTGCATGCGTCTCACGCATCATTTCCGCTTCAGGAATACCAATCAGTTTATGGAACGCCATCATCGTCGGTATAGTAGCCTCTCCAACGCCAACCGTACCAATGGCGTCAGACTCAAGCAAAGTAACATTCAGTTTGCCTTGGTAAATTTTTCCTATTGCTGCAGCAGCCAACCAACCAGCAGTTCCTCCTCCAACAATGACAACATCCTTTACTACTTGCATGATTCACCTCACGCGGTATTTATTTATTAGATTAATGCACTGGTCGAGTCAAGCCCACTTTTCACAAGCGACTATTCTTTATATCAACCAGTTGTTGGATATTGCTAATCGAACCGATCATTAGGTAGGCATAACGAAGTAAACCTGAACGATGAAGCGCTGCAACTTCTGTATCCGGGAGAGCCAATAATTTTTCTTTGCTTACTGTTGCATAGCGACTATTTTTATAAAATATGCCATTCGAAAATTCTATTTCTAAAGTAATCCCCTCAATCAAATCCAGGCGTTTGAATTCAGAAAGCATTCTGTCTGCCTCGGCAACACCTTCATGAACTACGGATAAAACATTCGTAATACGCTCTAGAAATGGAGAGTTACCACCGTAAGGCAAAAAGACTGGCTCACCCTGTCCATCGTTCGCAATGCGAGGGCTATCAAGATCAACATGAACAACTGGCTCAAGCTCTCCATGAGAACGTTGCTGCATACCGATGATAAAAGGCTCCCGTTCAATTATCGCTGGAATATAAGGCGCCAGCCATTGATCACCAGACAAAAATAAATTTTCATTTGCTTCAAAACCAAAAAGTACTATGGTCAACCAGGATCCGTCTTCAGCCGCTTGAAGTAAAATCGGATAGTACTTTTGTAGTTCATTAAATTCTGTTGGATATACGGCGCACCCACCAACAGCATCACCAAGGTCGGCACCGCGACGTGTTGCAATCCGCAAATCTTTATGTGCGATATTATTAAGCAATTGATACTGTGCCACCTCTCTCCCCTCGCTTCTTAGTTATTTGTTAGCTGGTTTTCTTTTAGTTTATTGAAAAAATCCCGATTGGCGGGCAAATGTGCCAGATAACGATCACGCTTAGCCATCAGCTGCTCGATCTCTTTTAATAGCTCTGTTTTTTTTTCACCTGATCGCGAAAAACAAGGATCTAAATATGATGGCTGCATTCCCAATAAAACATACTGATAACTGGCGGGCGGGAATAGCTCCATAAAATGGCCAAAATCATTCAATACCGGATCACGATAATGCCACTCTTCAAGTAAATTTTTTAACCTATCCGAAACTGGAACACTTTTTGTTACGTAATTCCAATAGGGCGTATCACGCCGATCACTCAATATATAATGCAATTGCAAAAAATCACGTATTTTGCTCCAGCGCTCAGAAAATAACTGGTTATAGCGATGAGCGATGCCAGAAAGGGAGGCAGTAGTGGCAGGTAGATTTTCACACAAATAGGTTGCTGCCAACTCCACCATGACCAAAGCCGATGCCTCCAGTGGTTCAATAAAACCTGCGGCCATACCAACAGCAACGCAGTTACCAACCCAAGGTGTTAAACGATAACCTGGGTTGATAATTAATTGTCGGGCGGCGCTAACGTCAGCTTCAGGATTAATTGAAGCTACATAGCGAGTCAAGACTTCTCGCGCACGCTCATCGGTTGAAAATTCACTTGAGTAGACATAGCCCACTCCACGTCGATGTTGCAATCCTATATCCCAAATCCAACCCGATTCCTGCGCTGTGGATAATGTAGCACTGTGAATAGCATCACTGTTATGAGCATAGGAAACAGGGATGGCAAGTGCACGGTCATTTGGTGACACGTTACTTAGAGAAATAAATTCACTTTGTAATGCACCTCCTATCAATTGATTATGTGTACCGCTGGCATCAATAAAAAAATCCCCAGCCAATCGTGTTCCATCAACTAAATTGAGTGCAGTTATCTGACCTTCGCGATTGATATCAGCTGTTTTAAAATGGCCAATCACATGCTGCACGCCAAGCCGGTCTACCGCATGCATCTTCAATAACTGTGCGAACTTACCGGCATCAAGATGGTACCCATAATTTAATACGCCAGCATAATCCGGTGTATGTAATTGTTTAGGTGCACACCCCGCATCAATTACATGAGACTGCAAACCAGCCCAATGAGAAAATGATAATTGTGGTTTTTCTTGCTGGAAAATCTTCCCAAGTGCAGCGCCGCTATTCATAGGGGGAAGAGTAAATGGGTGATC
>JAJQJO010000061.1 GCA_021323495.1 Cellvibrio sp.
TCTTCAGCGTCATAACCTTTTTGCAAATATTTCGCCAGTGATTCACGGTAGCGGCCCGATTCGATCGGCAGCAAACTGATGCCTTCAATCGCCTGGGTCACTTTATTAAAGTGTGGCAGATCTATCGAACGATAAAACAAATCATCGATATTCAATTCACCCATTTTTTTGGTATCGATCCCGCGTAATTTATCCACCCCCTGGGGTGTCATATTCGGGATGACCGACTCGGCATACGCCACTGCCACAGGCCCGGCCAAACTCATAAACAAATCATTGGCGTCGAGGCGAATAGTCTCACCGATATCGATACCGGCGCGCCGGAAATAATTTTCGTCATAATCAGTTGTCACTGCTTGCGCGGTGAGGATGTTAAATATTTGCTGGGAAATATATTGGTTGGCGTATTTCTCCATAGCGTTGACATCGATGTGCTGGATATTGCCGTCGTCGGTTGCCTCGGCGTAACGCATGATGTCATTGGAGATCAGCATCATCGCATTCCAGGGGCGGATGCGATGCATAACACTGGCTTCACTGCTGTCTTCGTTGTCAAAGTTGTAAGAAAAATCCCACTCTTCCGACAAATATTTGCACAGCAAGCGCCCGGCGTTGATATGCAGGGCTTCCGACATCTCCACACCGTGGTCGGAAATGTTGGGCAATATACAAATGCCGCTGGTGAAAATCGGTTCGAAGACAAATGAATGGCCGCGATTTTCCGAGTTTTCGCTCTGCGCGCGCGTATCAAAGGTTTTGCTCATATAGGCATATTGCTGGGCCAAGCCAAATTCGCTCGCCATGCCCGAACCTGTGCCACCGCCCGCGCTGAAAATATAAAAATACAAGCGCGATTGGTTGGCTTTAATACCGCAGGAGTCAATCAAATAGGAGTGCACAAATTTCCAATCGGGATTGGAAAAACGCTGGGTGTCTTTATTCAAAATAATTTTGGCGAGATATTGGCCGAGGATCGGCGCGTTACCGGAACCACCGGCATGGACTTCGGACAAGTCCATGATTTTCATTTTGGTGTAATCCTTGAGGAAGCCGGAGCGCTCGCCCTTGTGCGAAAAGCGGATCCGGCCCTCAATGTCTTTATCCAGATCACCCAACATCACCAGCGGCTCAATTAAAAATACCGGCTTGACGTGGTGGCCGCCTTTTAAATGCAAACTGCGCTTGATCCAGCGCATGGGCTTATCTTGCTCGCGGACTTCTTTTTCTTCGCTATTAAATTCGTTGAGGTAAAAATTGCGCGCGTTATACACCAGCGAAGCTACATCCAGCGCGATGTTGGAACCGCAGCGCCCTAAACCGATCAGGCAGACCGAGGGGAACTGCGGTTGTTTGTAGTCATCCGCATCCTGGGCATTGGCGAGATGGGGGTAAACGCTGGTGCGCAGGGTATCCAGATTAAACAGGATCTTGTTGAGATCGCGCTCGGTGAAATACATATAACCATTGCCGGGCATGGGCGCGAGCAGGTTAATGACCTCCGCTTCCGGTGGGGAATCCAAAGTAACCAGGTCATCCTGATCCTGGGTCTCGGTAGTGCGGGAAGTCTTTTTAGTGGCCATGGGTGGGATCCTTATTGAGCGACTCTGCGTGAGATTTTTTTAGCGCCAGGTTGGTAAACCAATTAACAAAAACCAATTGAGCTTATGGCCTAAATTTCTATTAACGCTAGACGCGACTTGGCATAAATACAAATTGCCACGCCTTTTGCACTCAATAAGTCATCGAATCCCATCCATTTTTGCCGCTTTACCGCTAGTTGCGTTTATTCAGCGCCGCCAACACTTTGGCATCGCGGGCATAAATGTCCGGCTTGAACGCGATTTGCGTTTCACTGATTGCGTCCACTGTCCAGTAAGCAAGTAATATCGGCACCCGTTTCGCCAGGGTGACATTACGGGTTTTGCCAGTTGCCAATGCCTTGTTAATTGCTTCTGCATCCCAGGAAGGAGTCTCGGCCAGCAGTAACTCCACCAGTTCCAATGCGCGCTCGACGCGGATACAACCCGAACTAAACGCGCGCTGGCTTTTGTTAAACAATTTCTGATGCGGGGTATCGTGCAGATAGACCGCGTAGGAATTGGGGAAACGGATGACCGCTTTGCCAAGCGCAGCATCTTCACCGGCATCCTGCCGCAGGGTGATGTTGCCGGGCTTGTTCCAATTGATAGTGGCTGGGTCCAGTTCTTTGCCGCTGCTATCCAATACCCGGATCTTGCTCTTTTTCAGATAACCCGGATCCTTGCGCACTTTAGGCAAAACATCTTTGCGCAGAATAGTGGGTGGCACCGTCCAGGTGGGGTTGAGCGTAATGTAATTAATTTCCGATTTAAAAATCGGGCTGGTGCGGTAGGCCATGCCGACCTGCACGCGCGACTGCCAGATTGGCAGGTTGGCTTTAAAGTAGGTGACCTTAAAGCCGGCCACATCGACCAACAACATATCGGGCGGAATGTTGTGCAACAACCAGCGCGCGCGATCCAGGTTGACGCGGATCTGATCGATACGCGACTGCACCGATACATTGAGCGCGGCGCGTGTCGCCGGGCCTATAGCACCATCCACTTCCAAATATTGTTCACGCTGGAATTTCCTGACCGCCTCTACCAGATATTCATCAAACACCTGATCGGGATCGATTGCAGCGACTGCGGGTGCACTGGAACCCGACGCATCGGCAACCCCGGTATCCGCCCCAGCGCTGGAACTACTGGCCACTGCATTGGAGCTTGCATTAATTCCCAGGCATTTTTGCGCAGGCGTGAGCGAGACCAGGTCACCGGTCAACACCGGCGGCGGCGCATACTCACCAGTAGCCCGCAGGCGCTGGCGCAAAATGGCGATCTGCGGATCAATGGCGCAGGGCTTGAAGGTCTCCCCCACCGGTAACGACGGCCAACCGCCCTGCTCCGCCAATTGGCGATAATGTTTTAGCCCCGCTTTGAAGCTGCGGTAGGTCGCGTGCTGCGGCCGGGTCTGCTCAAACAACTGAGTGATCTGTCCGGATTCAATACTGCTGGCCACACGTGCGCTATCGGCGACCGGTGCTACATCCTGCAAATCAAAATTCCAGTGGGGATCGAGACCCGCGGGGTCGACCTTGCCGTTATATAAATGATAGAGCGCACGCAAATAGGAGTTGGTTGCGCGCAGCTCATCGGCTACGCGCATCGGGATGGCTTCGATGGAATTGTCACCCAGCAGTAACAGCGCCTGGCGCAATTGCGCCACCCGGTAGTCCTCGGGGTTAAGACCATCATCGGTCAGTGATTCGAGCGCGCTGATCAATTGCTCCAGCCGCCCCGGCTGATCCCACACCGGGCGGTACTCGCGTTGCGCGTAAAAGCTGATCATTGCCTGGGCCAAGTGGTGCGAGCCGGAAACCTCGCGCCCGTCTGCCGAATCCACTTGCAACGCCAGCATTTGCACTTCGATTTCACGGGCAATCAAGGTGGAAGCCTCAAGCATTTTGCCCAGCTCGGCTGTGTTTGGATTACTGCCTTCGGCCCAGGCGGAGTTCTCACCAAAGCCCAGCAAAAACAGCAACAATACCCGCATCGAAGCAAGGCGGCCAACCGCTACACCAATTGCAAGTGAGCGAATGACCCGCATACCAACAACCCAAAAACCTGATACCGACATAAACGAGCGCTCCTGCACGCCTAAGACAATGGGGGTTTATTCCCTAAAAATCGAACAAAAAAGATGCAACATGGTCTGTTTTTTGAATTTTTGTTATTTGCCGCATCCCTTTCATGATGCTAGCATTTAAAGCGCCGGACACGCCGGTTCCACCATAAATTTTCCAGCAAGGCCGCTACAACTTTCACCCCTCAGAATAATCAGGGCTTTCCATGTTGTACACGACCCTCAAGGCCGTTCTCGTTTCGGCCTGCTTCAGCTGTTTATTTGCGCTAAATGCCACTGCGGCACAAGAGCGCCCTACCAATCCTTTTGGTTACACACCTTTTAGCAAGGGCCAATCACCACTCGCCTTGCTCAATAAGCTTAGTCGCGCTGCGCCTGCTGCCAATCCCCAGGTGATCGGATTGGCACTGTCTGCGCTCGATTGTGCCCTTACCCAGGGTATGTCGCCCGCGCGCAACCTGACAGTGATTGATTATTCCCTGGTATCCACCAAACCACGCCTATGGGTATTTGACCTGGTCACCGGCAAATTGCTGTTCCAGGAATTGGTCGCCCACGGCATGAATACCGGTAAAAACTTTGCCCGCAACTTTTCCAATACTTATGGTAGCCGCCAAACCAGCCTCGGGTTATTCCTTACCAAAGAAACTTATGTGGGTGCCAACGGCTATTCCCTGCGCATGGAAGGTTTGGAAAGCGGCTTTAATGACAAAGCCATGGAGCGCGCGATTGTTTTCCACGGCGCCGATTATGTGGACTTGAACCTGGCCAAGAAGATCGGCCACCTCGGCCGCAGTTGGGGTTGTCCCGCCGTGCGCCGTGGCATCGCGCGCAAAGTGATTGATACCATCAAAGGCGAGCAATTTTTATTTTCCTACTACCCCGATCAACAGTGGCTGGCGAAATCCCAATTTTTAAATTGCCCCAGCCGTAGCCTCGCGCAAAAATAATCCGCTCCACCTGTTTCGCTTTTTTTACGGCGCCATTACGGCGCCGATTACCCTCTGTAAAGCAGTGTTAACAAAGCATCTATTTATCAGATAAATTTATCAAGCTGTGTAAAAGCGTTCGCGCCCCTGCCGTTTACCCGCTATAACTAAAATCCAACAACACAACCATAACAACCAAAACACTACTCCAAAAAAAACTCCAGGGTACGCACTCAATGAACAATCGTTTTTTGAAGCGAGGTTTACTCCCCGTTTCCATCGGCCTTATCAGCGCAGCGTGTATTTATTCCGCACCCAGTATCGCGGCAAACGAAAAGAAAGAACCCTGGCAACTCGCCGAGGAAACCGAAGTATGGGAACCAGTTCCACCCGTCATCAGTGTTCCAGCATCAGGTATCCCCTCTGACGCCACAGTATTATTTGATGGCAAAAACCTGGACCAATGGCAGGGTGCAGAAGGCGGCCCGGCCAAATGGAAAATTGTGGATGGTGCGTTGGTAGTCGTACCCAAAACCGGCGATATCAAAACCAAAGAATCTTTTTGCGACCTGCAAGTTCACGTTGAATGGAAAACCCCAACGCTGATCACCGATGAAAACGGCAAATTGCTGGAGAGCCAGGGCCGCAATAACAGTGGCATATTTTTGCAAGAGCGCTATGAAGTACAGGTGCTGGATTCCTACAACAACAAAACCTATCCCAACGGGCAAGCAGGTTCGATTTACAAACAATCCATTCCACTGGTGAATGCCGCACGCGCACCGGGCGAATGGCAAAGCTACGATATTATTTTTACCGCACCAAAATTTGATAGCGCACAAAAACTCGCATCACCCGGTTATGTGACTGTGTTGCACAACGGCGTGTTGGTGCAAAACCACTTTGAAATCCAGGGTGCTACCGAATGGATCGGCAAACCCGTCTACAAGGCCCACGGCTGTGCACCATTGCGTTTGCAAGATCATGGCAATGCGATGAACTTCCGTAACATATGGGTACGCAAGCTCTAAATTCCCGCTCTATCCGCTGACAGTTGCTTATTGCTCTAACTGTCGACTGTTTGCGCCGCAGTGATTCACTGCGGCGCTTTTTTAATGCAATCACACGGGTAAAGATTATGTCGCTCCTGAAAAACTTCACATTGTTTCCAAGATCGGGGCTGCGCTCTGCGGCCATCCCCGCAACACTATTGTTGGGTTCGCTATTCATCTGCTGCGCCCCCGTCTCTGCACAAAACCCTGCCGATTATTTCAAAGCTAACAGCGCCTGGGTTAACGCCAGCAAAGTGAGCGCAGTCGGCAATAAATTACAACTGACACCCGCTAAAGACGGTAACATTCTTGTCCTCAGCGCTAACGGCAGCGCCGAGCATTTGAATACAAATGAACATATCGGCGATTCCGTACTCGATACCGAGCTTTTGGTTCCTGAAGGCAGCGACGCAAAATTATTTTTGCAAGGCCGCTATGCCATCGACCTTAAAAATATCAACAACGAATGGCAACACTTGCGTGCAACATTTCGCGCGCCGCGCTACAACGAAGCCAGCGCCAAGGTCGACGCCGCATTGATTATGGAAGTGCGCATCAACGGCGAACCCGTTTTGATCAATGACATCCGCCCAACAATGAGCGAGAACGCCAACGTCGGTTGGGAAGGCCCTGCTGGTGCAACCAGCTTTTTGGTAAAAAAAGGCCAGCTGGCATTGCGTAATTTCACGATTGCCCCCGCTGACTTTTCACTCGTGACCATGCCGAAAACTTCTGGTGAAGCGACCAACGAAAAAGAACTGGTCGATTTTGTCGCGCTAGGAAAAGAAACATTCGAATCCGTTGGCTGCAATGCTTGCCATTCAGTGATTAAAAACGATTCCGGTGTAAGTACCGGCCCCAATCTGTATGGATTATTTAAACGCGAACCACGCAACCGTGAAGTCGTAGAAGGTGGTGAAGGCCATCGCTTCACCATCAAAGCCGACCGCCAATATTTACACCGCAGCTTACGCGCAGCTCCCGATCAATTAGCGATTGCTGAAAACGGTGCAAAAAAAGGCGAAGCCTTTCTACCGATCATGCCAGTGTTTTCTGCACAGGTATTAAGCGATGTACAAATCGATGCAATTGGCGATTATCTTGCGACTTTGAATGATCTGCGCGATCAAGGCCCGAGCATTAAATTGCTAGCGCAAACCGGTGCAGAAGAATACGACCCCATCACCGACCGTTTGCAATTATTGGTCGATGATGAAGTGCGCATCCAGCGCGGCCCTATGTCTGGTGTCTCCGGCCGCGCGATTCATGTGGGCACGCCTTGGGGTGTGAATTATTCGTTTGATCCACGCCTGTTTGCCATTACCAAAATCTGGCAAGGTGGATTCCTGGATATGACTGGTGAGTTTACCAATCGCGGCGGCAAAGGTTTGAAGATGGGTTATGAAAGCCGCGAAATTAATCTTGGCGCTCAGGAATTTTTATTCGCACCCTTAAACGCGCAAGGAAAAATAATCGACTTCTCCTTTAAAGAGGCAAAATTTGGCGATGTCGAAACGATCAAAGCATCGCTTAATAGCAAAGAAGACCATCTAGCGCGCGTCGCTGCAATGGATGCGCAATTTTTAGGTTACACACGCGACTCCAAACAAAAAAATGAATTGCCAACCTTTAATTATCGCGTCGGCAAAAACACCCTGAAAGTCCAGGCCGCAATTGCTGCCAACGGCGATGTGAAGATCACCTTGAATGGTGATCTTAAAACCGCACAACAATTTTCACTAAATACACAACTCCTGCAAAATGCGGTGGTAAGCAAAGGTGAAATCACTAACGGCCAATGGAATTTACCAGCGGGCAGCAAAAGCGCAACACTCACTGCGAAAATGCAAGTTGCGGCCAATGTTTGGCATGCGAAAAAATCGGAATTCGATTACCGCAAACAGCCAATCAAAATCACCGAGGCCAAGGCTGATTTACCTGCAGGCTACAGCATCGAAAGCTATTATCCGCCAAAAGATAATTTCGGCCGCGAACAATTATTTGAAGCACTCGGCCTGGTGTTAACCAACGATAAAACCATTGTAATTGCCACACGGACTGCTGGCATCTGGCGTATGGTAAAAGGTGAATGGCGTTTATTCGCCGAAGGTACCTTTGATAGCCTGGGTTTACTCGTGGAAGATAAAAAAGGCTTCACGGTTATTGCCGGACAAAAAGCCGAACTTACTCGCATCAGCGATACCAACGGCGACGGTGTTGCGGATAAATATGAAACATTATTCGATGCACACTCCTATCACGGCAATTACCATTCGTACATGCACGGCCCCGTGCGCGGTGGCGATGGAGCTTATTACATTAGCATCAATCTCGCTGATGGTGGCGACGGTTCCACTTACAAAGCTGGTGGCAAATACATGGGATCGCAAGGTGGTTTATCCGGTTGGAATATTCGCGTTGAACCCAACGGAAAATTTGAACTCTGGGCTAATGGTTTACGCAGTCCCGCCGGTTTGGGAACCGGCCCGGATGACCGTCTCTGGTATTCGGATAACCAGGGCGAATATATGGGCACCTCGAAAGTTTTTGTCATCGAAAAAGATAAGTTTTATGGTCATCCATCAGGACTTGTCGATTTACCCGGCATGAGCCCCGACTCGCCGGAAATCACTTGGGAAAAAGTCCACAACAAACGCACCAATGCCATTATTTTGTTGCCGCACAATCGCGTCGCCAATTCACCGGGCAATCCCGCGTGGGATACCACCAAAGGAAAATTTGGTCCGTTTAGCGGACAAATGTTAATGGGCGACCAAACCCAATCCAATTTGCTGCGCATCGCCGTACAAAACGTGGATGGTATTGAGCAAGGCAGTGTGATGCCGTTTATCGATGGCCTTGAATCCGGGGTAATGCGCCCACTCTTTTTACCTGACGGCAGTTTATTGCTTGGCCAAACCGGTCGCGGCTGGCAAGCAAAAGGTGGCCATGTCGCGAGCCTGCAACGCATTGTGTGGGACGGTAAAACAATTCCACCCGCCATTATTCAAATGCTTGCGACACCAACCGGCTTTGCAATCGAATTCACCCAGGCAATCGATAACAAAGTGACTGCGGATGAATTAAGATCGCGCTTGATGCTGGAATCCTGGGTTTACCGCGATGCACCTGATTACGGTTCGGATGAATTGGGCCTGCAACAAGAGGCGATCAAATCAATCAAGTTGAGTGATGACCGCAAAATTGTTTACCTTGATTTGGCATCGCTGGCGCAGGCAAAAATCCATCCACAACAAACCGCGCGCATTTATCACGCACAACTGGCAAGCAAAACATTGTTCAGTAAAAACGCAGCGGAAAAAATGGATGCTTATTACACGCTGTATAAGTTTCCTGTTGTAAAAAATTAAACGGATAAATTACCAAACACAGAAATTAAGGCTTTAAATGAAAAGTTTCCGTCTCTCCCCATTATTCCTGGCGGTAATCGCATTACCTGCATTTTCCGCCACTGAAGAACTTATCGTCACCGGCACCTACAGCCCGGTCACGAACGAACAACTTTCTTCTTCTGTTTCAGTCCTCAACAAAGAAGAATTGCTGCAACTCAGCGAGCACAGCCTGGTGGATGCATTGCGCCAGGTGCCGAGCCTTTGGGTTGAAGAGCAAGGTGGCCCAGGCGGGATTACCTCAATCGCATTACGCGGCGCCGAGGCAAACCACACCCTGGTATTGCTCGACGGTGTAGAACTCAATGACCCCACCAATACGCGCGGCGGTGCGTTTGATTTAAACGGTATCAATATTGAATCCATCGAGCGCATTGAAATTATTCGCGGTGCGCAATCATCCGTATATGGTTCCGATGCCCTTGCCGGCGTGATTCATATCATCACCAAAACACCCGGCGAACAAACTACCCAACTCAATGGCACCCTGGGCACCGATGACTACAGCAGTGTCGGTGTATCAACCAGCGGCAGCCTGGACAAACTCGGTTACGCCTTTAGCCTGCAAGGCAAAGACGCCGGTGAACCAGTAGAAGGCAGCACCGCAAAAAATACCGAATTCACCAGCCGTTTGAATTGGCAACAGGATATTCACGCACTGAATTTCAACTACCGTTATTTTGATGGCGAGCGCACCAGCTTCCCAGAGCAAAGTGGCGGGCCGGAATATGCGGTGGACCGCGATCTGGATATCAGCGAATACACCGATCAAAGCGCAGCCCTGGGTTGGGCAGTGCAAGTCAATGAATTCTGGAAAAGTAAAACCAATGCCAACTGGTACGAGCGCGAAGAAACCTATGCATCGCCCGGCATAGCCCCTTACGATGCCGTGCCCGCAAATGGTTCCACTACGGATTTCACCCGCACTTCATTCAGCTGGATCAACACCCTCGGCGATGAGCAAAAACTCTGGGGCAACATTGGTGTGGAAACGCGCAAAGAAGAAGGCGATAGCCAGGGCTACCTGGACATCGGTTTTGAATTCCCGACCGATTTTTCGCTCTCGCGCCGCATCGATAGCGGCTTTATCAATCTCAACGGTTACGCCACTGAACAGCTCTTGTTACAAGCGAGTATCAGGCGCGATGATGCGGAAGATATTGCAGCCAACACCAGCGAACAATTGGGTATCCGCTACAGCATTAATGACCAACTCAGCTGGTTTGCCAACTGGGGCGAAGGGTTTAAATTGCCGAGCTTTTTTGCCCTGGGCCATCCACTGGTGGGCAATAGCGAATTAAAACCGGAGACTGTGACCTCTGCTGATACCGGTATCGAATTTACCCAGGACAAAATCAATATCCGTCTCAGCTATTTTGAAAATGATTACAAAGACCTGATCGATTTTGATAGCGAGACATTCAGGAACGTCAACCGCGCGCAGGTAGAAACCAGCGGTGTAGAAAGTGAAGTGAATTGGCAAGCACTGGAAAATCTCGCTGTTCGCGTGCACGGAACCTACACCGATATCGATATGTTGTCTTCCGATAACCATCTACTCGGCCGCCCACAATTTACTTACGGCACATCGGTGAACTATGCATTTAATGAAGCGTGGAGTTTTAACCTCCAGTATATGCGCGTAGATGACCGCTTTGCCGTAAGCCGTTATACCGGCACCGATGTTGAAGAAAAGCTGGATGCGTACAACCGTTTCGATGCAAATGTTCATTGGCAACTTAACGCACAAACACGTTTCGGTTTGAGTTTGGAAAATCTGGCAGATGAAGATTACTACACGGATATCGGTTTCCCGGCGCCGGGGCGCGGCGGAAAGCTGAGCGTGGTGATGAGTTTTTAATCCCGGTTAATCCAGGTTCCAATAAATAAAAAGCCGCCCAGGCATAACTCGGGCGGCTTTTTTATTGTGGATGGTATACGCGGTTAAAATCAGCTTACAGTACGCATTGCTTATGTTGCATCGACGCGACGAATGGTGAGTGCCGGGGACCAAATGTCACTATTGCACCGGGCACATTCGGCTCCAGTTCCGCTTTCAATACTATGAGAGAAACCACAATTGACACAACAATGAATCCCGGCGTGCCGCGCAATTTTATATTCGTCCCGATGTTCAGGAGGTAATACTGAAAGGCCTGGACGAACATTTTCCGCAGCAAAGAAATACAGGCTAACATCTCCATCTGTTTCCATTATCGCTAACCTCACTTGCCCCAAGTGTTCAACACCCCGTTGACGAAATTCCATTAATAATTCACTTGAAGACATATTTAATTTCCGTAACGATTTAAGTTCGTAAAGACCATCTTTAACAACGGTGACGGGACAGCCTTCGATCAATGCATGCAAACGTTTATTTCGCCCTATCGCAAAAATAGTTAAGCGATAGAGTAACAGGAGTGTTAGAAATACAACGGCTACTGGTAACAAAGCCACATCATGATAGAAAGAAACGTCACCCGCAGCAGAGCCCAAGGTGAGGATTACCACAAGTTCGAACAGCGAAAGCTGCCTTACCCCACGGCGCCCACTACATTTCAAAAACAAAAATACGGCGATAAACGCTAAACTTGCCCGAAAAGCCACTTCGTAAAGGAATGAAGCAGGAAGTTCATCCATTAACATCCGTTGTAAATCAAAAGGGGTCATATTTATCTACCATCGTTTTTAGTTAGCATTGTCTCGCGCCTAACACCTAAGAGAATTCTGCATTTTGCCCTAGAACTGCAGACAAATGAGCCTAACCTCGCATAGCAACCTGAAATGGATAGTAAGAACAAGGGAATTTCTCAGGTAGAAATGAAAATTCCGTGTCAGCCCCTCTTGTTTTCTATCATAGTCGTTTGTTAGACATTTTTAAATTTAACTAAATTGGGAGTAAAGTAAAAAAATGGCAGTACCAACTAATAACCCACCCATTAATAGATTAAATAATTTTAACCTGGACTCACTGCTCAAAAAAACTTTTACTTTATCTCCCAGAACAGCCCAGGAAAAAAGTGACAAATAACAAACCAAAAAATATACCAATGAAAAAGTCAAAAATATTTCTTTGTTCTCGGGACTTGAAAACAAAGAAACGCCTGCCACACACGCAATCCATGCTTTTGGATTCAACCATTGCAAAAGAAACCCTTGCATAAAAGTCGGTTGCTTTTGTTTTTTAATATCCAACTCTGGTTTCGATGAGCCAATTACATACCCCATATACACAATATATAGTGAACCA
>JAJQJO010000398.1 GCA_021323495.1 Cellvibrio sp.
CCAGCACAGGAGACTATTTCTCCACGCTAATTTATTGCATCATCTGCGGTGTTTATAGTGGCCAGCTTGATGATTGGCCATTTTACATTTTAATGAGGAAATTTCATGTCAAGCCAACGATTACCCGCTGAATGGGAACCACAGGACGCTGTCCTGTTGACCTGGCCGTATAAAAACTCCCTTTGGGATTGGATCCTGGATGATGTGGTCGAACTGTACGAAGCTTTGGCGACTGTTATTTGCGACTATGCAGATGTTGTTATTGCTGTGCAGGAATCGCAATTAAATGAAGTGCGCGCGCGTCTTGAAGCTATGGGCGCGCCGCTTGAATATATCCATCTTTTCCCCTGCGAAAGTGATGATAGTTGGGCTCGTGACCATGGCCCTCTTACCGTTGAAACTCCGGAGGGGTTTAAATTACTTGATTTCAAATTCAATGGCTGGGGAGATAAATTCCCTCATAAGTTGGACGATAAAATTCCACAACAATTATTTGCTCAAAAAGCATTTCCGTACGCGACGATTGAAACGCAAGACTGGGTGTTGGAGGGCGGCTCCATTGAAACAGATGGACAGGGTACTTTGCTGACCACCTCTTCCTGTTTATTGAATAAAAATCGCAATCCTGGTTTGTCCAAAGCTGATATTGAAGCGCGGTTGACCGCTGCATTTGGAGTGAGAAAAATTAATTGGTTGGATTATGGTTATTTAGCGGGTGACGACACTGACGGTCATATAGATACCTTGGCGAGGCTGTGTCCCGATAACACTATTGTGTATACCGCCTGTGATGATGATCAGGATGAACATTATGTCGCATTGAAAAAAATGGAAGCGCAGTTACAAACTTTTACCAATGCTGATGGCAAACCTTATCGATTGCTGCCTTTGCCTTGGGCTGGAGTGGTGCTGGGTGATGAGAGCAATGCCCGATTGCCAGCCACATATGCTAATTTTTTGATTGTTAATGAAGCCGTACTAGTTCCTATTTATGGCTTGCCAATGGATGAAGATGCATTGGAAGTTGTATCCCGTGCATTTCCGGGTTACGAAATTTTTGGCATTCCCTGTTTGTCCCTGATAGAGCGGGGCGGTAGTTTGCATTGCATTACTATGCAATTGCCGGAAGGGGTACTGGAGGAGATTCTGTGATGCAAAATACTATCGCTCAAGAAAATGCTCAACAAAAAATATTACAAGTTGGTGTAGTGCAACAAGCTTGCACGGCTGATGTTGCTGCCAATTTTGCAAAATCCATTGCTCAAATCCGTGTTGCTGCACAACAGGGGGCGCAGTTGGTGGTATTGCAGGAGCTGCATCGCGGACTGTATTTTTGCCAACAGGAAATGGCAGTGCAATTTGATTTGGCAGAAGCCATTCCTGGCCCCAGCACCCAAGCTTTGGGTGTACTTGCGCAAGAGCTGGGTATCGTTATTGTCGCCTCGTTATTTGAAAAACGTGCTGCTGGATTGCATCACAATACTGCAGTCGTGATTGAGCGGGACGGGACTATTGCGGGTAAATACCGCAAGATGCACATCCCGGATGATCCGGGATATTACGAAAAATTTTATTTCACTCCAGGCGATTTGGGTTTTCATCCCATCCAGACTTCAGTGGGTAGCTTGGGTGTTCTGGTCTGTTGGGATCAGTGGTTCCCGGAAGCGGCACGCTTGATGGCCATGGCAGGCGCTGAATTATTAATTTATCCAACAGCAATTGGTTGGCATCCGGAAGATAACGAAGCAGAAAAAGTGCGTCAGCGTGATGCATGGATTACGGTGCAGCGCGCCCATGCGATTGCCAATGGCATTCCGGTTGTCAGTGTTAATCGCGTAGGGCACGAGCCTGATCCCGCTGGCGGCACCGGACTCAGCTTTTGGGGCAGTAGTTTTGTCGCTGGTCCTCAAGGCGAGTTTTTATTCAGTGGGCCTGTTGATAAGGAGGATACTCATGTTGTTGCAATCGATATGCAGCGCAGCGAGCAAACGCGTCGTATGTGGCCTTATTTACGTGACAGGCGCATAGACCACTATGGAGACTTGCTAAAAATCTATCGCAACTAAATATGAGAAACCAATTCATCGCAGCTTTTTATTGCCGGGTGTTTTAAATATTGTGTCTGGTTCTGGCTAACCATATCGTCTAAACTCGCGGCAGCTTTATCTTTCATCCTACCGAATAAAAGCAATGTTTATGGATTCTCCTGCTTCCTCTTCAGATCTTGCTGTGCAGTCTTGTCCGCTCAGTGATACTCCTTGCCAGTTCTTGCAAGAATTGCAAAGTCTGCGTCAGGAAGTGGACGCGCTTAAAGAACAAGTGCGTACCGATGCATTAACAGGGCTTTATAATTTTCGTTTTTTTGCCGATGCACTACCACGTGAGATGGAACGTACGCGCCGCACCTTTCAGCCACTATCGTTAATCATATTGGATGTCGATCATTTCAAAGGGTTTAATGATCGATGGGGCCACGAATTAGGCAACAGGGCACTATCCCATATTGCAAGGTTAATTGAAGTAGCAATCAGGAAGCTCGACTTCGCTTATCGCTTTGGCGGTGAAGAGTTTGTGATTTTGTTACCAAATACCGACCTGTTTCAGGCCTTGAATGTTGCAGAGCGTTTGCGAGACATAATCGCTGTCACCCCACTGGTAAATGACCGGGAAACAATCCCTATCACTGCCAGTTTGGGTGTGGATGAGTTTTGCGGCAATCATGGTGATAGCCCTGAAGAATTTGTGGAACGTGTCGATGCTTGGTTATATCAAGCAAAGCGAGCCGGACGTAATTGTGTAAAAGGTCCGTTGCTCGAGTCGAAAACTGCGAACACTACCGTAACTATTGAAGAAAAAGATGCGCTTTTTGGAGCGTTTGAACCAAATGACGATAAGGATTGCTGATTTTTTAGTTGTAGAAGTCCCCCAAAACAAATAATTGACCTAAGGTTTATCGCAAATGGCTTTTCCTGAAATTGGTAACCTCGCCCCTGCATTTTTTCTTAAAAACCACGCTGGTGTTGACGTCGCGTTAAGAGATTATAAAGGTAAGAAGAATGTTGTCTTATATTTTTATCCCAAGGCATCTACTCCAGGCTGCACGGTCCAAGCCTGTGGAATCCGGGATGCCCGCGCGGATTTTGAGGCGCTTGATACAGTGGTGTTGGGAGTTAGTCCCGATTCACCTGCAAAACTACAAAAGTTTATCAATAAATACGGTCTGAATTTTGATTTACTCGCCGATGAAGACCATGCTGTTGCTGAGAAATATGGCGTTTGGGGGCTTAAAAAATTCATGGGGCGAGAGTTTATGGGGATAGTGCGAACCAGTTTTTTGATTGACAAACAAGGGAAACTGAAGC
>JAJQJO010000062.1 GCA_021323495.1 Cellvibrio sp.
TGCAGCCACTAACACACTGGAAAAATCCTTCAAAGATTTTTCAGAAAATGCCAATTCCGCTTCGACATTTCCGCGCTTAACTTCTAAATCCCAGTCACCATCGAGTGCAGAATTACCAGTTAAGTCATTTGAAGCCGCCACATCCAAACCAGTTTTATTGCTGATGATATCCAGCAATTCCTCACCGGCTTTATTCGCCGCCAAATCACAACCGTAAAATAATAAATCGCCACCTTCACGCACAGCACCATGCAACGCCGCAAAGGCATGGACTTCTTGTTGGATACTATCGGGGGTGATGCGCGAATTGCCGAGCAGTATTGCACCGGCTTCAGCGTGGGAAACAATATGAACTGCAGCGAGACTTTTATACTCAGCCAAGGCACTGATTAATTGCGGTAAACCCGCGCGCGCAGAATCTATTTCCACTATTGCTACGCCGGGTTTCAGCGCAGAGTGCAGCATTGCTTTATCGGCAACCGCTGCATCAACTATAAACAGTTCACGCACCGGATAAGCTTTTTGGATATCCAGTTCATGCCCTGTCAGATCTACCAGATCACGCGGCAAAGCGATGCTGTTTGCAGGTAACGAAAACGCCGACGCGCTCACTGATGAACTCAAATAGGTTCGCTGATAACTCGCTCCTGCAGCAGCGCCAGCGCTATAAGCACCGAGCGGCAACAGCAGTGAAGAAAGCCCACCCAACAAGGTATTTTTCATGATTACTGATTCCCATCATTTTTCGCGCCCGGCGCGACTGTTTTTTTACTTGCAATAATGCTGGCAGCGGTGCCAGCCTGGTCTTGCCAAAAATCCATTTCCTGGTATTTCACAAACAAATCCGGTGGCAAAATACTGCGCCGACTTTTGAACTCCACCTTTTTTTTCACACTATGCAAACCTTTCACACCTATATTTTGATCAAATTCGTTTTCAGCGTACTCAACATTATTAAAATCATGCTCAAACAGAGGTTCATCAATAAAGCGATAAATCAATTCCATCGTCCGTGCCGGATGCTGGGTAAGGAGATCGTAATCCACCAGCAACAAACGCTCGGAAAATTCACCGTAATAGGCTTCTTTTAATGCAGTCCATGCAGATCCCACCGCACCGCCGGCATTGATTAATGACTCACAGCGGCTGTAAACCGTCTGACGTGATCCAGCATTAAACATGCGGCTGTAGTCGAAGGGATTTTTACGATAAATCGTTTCAAAGCTATCCATAATCCAGGCGGGATTACGCACACAGCAGATCATTTTGAAATCATCAACCAGCTCAACCAGCTGGTGTAACCGTGCAGTCCAATGACGATTGGTATCAAAAATAACGGGGTGAGATTTATCGGCGTAGTAAGCATCGATCAACGCCTTGCAAATTGTTTTGCGCTTTTGTTCATCGAAAAAAGAATAGGATTCGCTATTCGCGCCCATCTGTTCAAGTGCGCCATTGACCAAACCCGCAACGGGGCTGCTCATGGCTGCATGAAAGCGCGGATTTTGCCGCAGTATGCCAGCCAGGAGCGTAGACCCCGAGCGCGGCAAACCGGAAATAAAATGTAATTTTGTTGGCATCAATATGACTTGGTAGTTAAAAACATCAAAAAATCCCGGCAAAAAAATGCCGGGAATAATTCACTTAATTGCGTGCCGGAAATACACCGTAAAGGGCAATGCAATAATTTAATGCAATAAACGGTTGGCGGTTTTCATGTGGTTGCCCACCGCCAGTCGGCTGCAATGCCTGCGGATCCATCGCCGCATTCGCTGCACCCGGTGTGAGCATATAATTTACTACTCCACCTCCGCGCGTATCTCGTGCGAGATACGCGTTGGCCGCTGGCGTAGCAGCAGTGCCCGGGTTGTTATACCCCGTCACGGAATGGTTGTGCGCGGGCATTTCGGTCGCAACCAGGGCCACACTATTTTCGCCTCTCGTCTCACCCCAACTCCAATCACTTAATCCTGGGCCAGTACCAACACCGGCCACTGTTTGCCCTTGCAAATTGGGTAATTGAAAGGTAGTTGTGCCATTGCCACCATAAGTAGTGCCGATGATGGAAAAGAGCGCGGTATTGGATTGGATAGCTAACAATTGGCCATTGCATAACGCCCAGTTTTTAGGAGCAAAACTAAAGGGTAACAAACGGATTTCACCGACAAAGGGTTCCATAATTTCGCTCCTTAATTAATTGCGCGATGGGAAAATGCCCGCAAGACACATGATGTAATTAATCGCTGTGGTGGGCATGATGTTATCGTGAGGTTGGGTACCACCAGCGCTCTGGACACTGGCTGCATTGAGAGTTTGCGGTTGAGGCCCCGTAGTAGGTAGAGGTGTATAAATACTATCCGTACCACTTTGCGCAAACACATTAGCCGCAGGGCTGGCAGCTGTCGCCGCTGCGCTGCTAGCCATCAATGTATGAGTGTGTGAAGGAATCTGCGTAGATAATAAAGTTACCGATTCACTTCCAAAACTTTGTCCCAGCACACGAGGAGTCAATCCTGGCCCATTCCCCTGCCCGACCGGCAGCCGCCCGCGCAAATCCGGAACCGCAAATGTCGTTACACCATCGCCACCGTAGGTAGTACCAATAATGGCAAACACAGCGTCGTACTCGCTGATACTTAATAAAGTACCGTTACACAATATCCAACCTGCTGGAGCAAAACTGCCCGCAAAAAGACGGATATCACCGATATAAGGATCCATAGTGATGCTCCTCTAGTTACGTGAAGGGTAAATGCCTTGAGTGGCAATGCAATAGTTCATCACCAGCGAAGGCTGGCAGTTTTCATGAGGTTGATTCCCACCGGTACTGGATACCGATGCAGGATCAAGAGGCTGAAGACTGGTAGCCGCACCATAAATATTGACAGCACTACCAGCGTTATTGGCCGCCGCAATATAATTGCCGGTGAACGCAGTGTTGTTTCCTGCCGTAGTACTTACTGCCACAGTATGATTATGCGCAGGTAAATTAGCAGTCGTGAGGGTGACGGTTTCCTGACCGGCTTTGCTGCCTTGGGGCAGCCCCGCATTTACATTCGGATGAACTGGTACGCGGCCACGTAAATCCGGCAATGCGAAGGTCGTTACACCATCGCCACCATAAGTAGTGCCCAGGAGTGAAAAAAGCGCTTGGTTAGAATTGATCGGCAATAATTGCCCGGCACACAAAGTCCAATACTTGGGTGCCCAGTTATAAGGGAGAAGCTTAATTTCCCCGAGGAAAAAATCAGACATCAATGACTCCTTGATCAAAAGGTTGACCTGTTTCTATCGGCGCAGGTAGTTGCAGAACTCCTGAACAATTCATCGCTCCCCTTGGGCAATCCACCTCCAGTACAACAATATGTTATAGCAGAATATTTTCACATTACGAACCATAACACCGTCACAAAATCATTTTGCCCGGATTATTTATCGCAACTGCTTAATTGGTAACCACACCATGAACTCATGATCATCAGCCGATTGCTTCATTACAAACCCGAGCCGCTGATAGAGTCGTTTTGCATGGGTATTGTGATGGTCAACGCGCAAGCTCAATACCTCCGCATTAGCTTCCACATAAGCCTTTAATGCAGCGAGAATGGTGCTGCCCACACCGCGCCCGCGCCAATCCGGGGCAATAATAAAGTCAATGATGTGCACAGTGGGGGTCGATCTGTCGAACATGATTTTTCCTACCGCTTTTGAGTCAGCCGTTATGATCCAATCTTCCGCGTGCGGATAATAATTGGCGTAACCTTGCTGCTGGAACTCATATTGTTGCCGCCCCATTAGCGTTAGTTGTTCGGGCGGCAGAGGTACAAGTGCAAGCTCAGGACGCACTGAACAAAATAGCGATAGCAAAAATTCCACGTCATCATTTCCCGCTAAACGCAGATTCAAGCTGGAGGGAAGCATCCACTCATTTTCCATACAACAACCTTTTTTGTTCTTCTGACATTTCTATTCAAAAAATTCTGTATACAAAGGCGAAAGCGCCTGCTGGATACGTGTTTTATCGTCTGTTGAAAAAATGGCCTGCTTGACCGGAATATCATTGGCAAACACGACCCCTGACTTTGAATGAAATTTCATCCGCTGGTTGATTCGCCCGATATCGGGCCGCAATCCGAAATGCTGGCAAATTTCACGGATGCCATCCGCATCCAGATTTTTATAATCAATCCGTAACACCGCCCTTTGCTCGCTGGCCCGGTTCATCTCACCCAATAACGCTGCAAGCACCCCGCTCCGCCAGGCCAACAAGGTTTGCTCCCTGCTTTCCGAAATAAAAACTGAATTAACACCAGCAAGGCTCCTATCCCCCGCCATATGCCGCCCCGCCAGGCGCTGGTGCGAGGCAAGGATCTCCACCGGATCGCGCACCAGAAAAATCACGGGCACTTGCGGATATATTTCACGGATTAATTCCCAACGAAAAATATCCCAGGCATTCCACTTGATAATCATCTGCGGGCGATCGGGAAATACAGCGGCTTGCAAATTAATCAATGCGCATAAACCGGATTGCAACTCATCGGGAGACAAGTTTTTGTCCAGCAATAACTCTGTCAGCAAGGGTGATTCGGAAAATACGCAGGTGGTTTCCAGTTCGGAAATACATCCTGAAACCAAAGTTGAACCACAGCGGGAGAGATGAAAAATAAAACCAGCCGGTTTTACCGGGGTAAGGTGTTCCCCTTGCTGCTGCGCGCTTGGCAATGAACTGCAAGGCTGGATAATTTGGTTAAACAATAGCTGGCGATAGCGGACGATAGTTTCATCCTGAAAAGGTTCGGTAGCCGGGCCTACCGGTAGCAGCCAGTTAACCAACTGCTGTTTTGGTTGATAGCGATAAGGCAGCCAGGTGCCCGCTAGCTGTACATGCACATCGGTGATGGGAGTTTGGTTCAAGCGCGAGATTTCACTGAGCAATTCATGGTCAGCAAGCTGATCGCAATTCCACAAATTTTTAATACACGCCAGCAATTCGCCCAGCGACTGCGCCTGGCGACACAATTCTATTTGCGCAACGGAACTGATCAAATTGCAGTAATGTGTAAAATATTTATTCATGCACTGCACCCACGCGGATTTGCTCGCGCAGCCAATCATTTACCACACAGTCAATTACCAGATTTATCCGGTCTTCACTGCCGTAGTTATACACTTCATGCACCTGGTCGGCATTGAAATACCAAAGCTCACCCGCACGCATGGGAATAATTTTTCGATCCACGATAAACGTCACCGCCGCGCTGGTGTGGATCGGCACATGCAAACGCGCCTCACCAAATTCGATGCTTAATTCATGATCGCGATGGGGTTTTATTTCGGCGCGGGCTTTCAAGCGCATCAAGCGCGCCGCTTTGATAGGACATTGCAATTGATCGAACAGGTTTTGTAGTTCCGGACACTGCAACAATACCGGTAAATTTTCCCAGGTATCTCCCCCGGCAATGGCGAATCCCTGCAAGATGGGATGGGCATGCACATGCTGGCGCTGGCAGCGCAGGGGTAATACATCCCAGCCACCGATGTAATCCTGCTTATTGACGTGGTCGACCCAGGAATTGGGTGCTGAACCGGGCGATGGATTGCGTAAGAGCAAATCGACTTCTGACTGCAACGCGGCAAGCTGGATTGCACAGGCCACTTTCGCAAACGAAATAACCGGCGCAACACACACCGGAGATGTAACAGGATTTTCCATTCACATTTCTCTTATTGATCGAATGAAAATCCATTTCCCACATAAATGCTTACAAAATCGCCATTAGCAAAAAAGGTAACCCAATAAATGCAATCAGTGTAGACACTAATACCATGGCTGCAACTTCTTCCGGTTTATGGCCGTAGCGCAGGGCCAGCAGATAATTAAATACTGCTACAGGCATGGCAGATTGCAATAACACTACATTACGTGAAATCCCGGTTAATCCCATAAGTTCACATACGAGAAAGCCGACCAACAAACCACCGCCTACCCGCACCAGGCTAAAAAATAAACTGCGCTTCCAGAAATGGATTTTTAACGTGGCAAGCGATACCCCTAATGCAATCGTCATTAACGGGATGGCGATGCCACCAAGCAGGTCGAGGGTATTGCTCATCCAGCGCGGCAATTCCGTGTTGGTGACCAGCAGGAGCACCGCGATGATCATCGAATAAATTACCGGCTGTTTAGCGATGGATTCCATCCGCTTGAAAATGCCGCCCTCACTGGTTGCTACCAAGAGCAAACCCACGGTAAAGGTCGCCACCATCATTACCATAAACGAACCCAGTGCGAGCGCGAGGCCGGTTTGTCCATAGGCAAACAAACACAGGGGCAAGCCCATATTGCCGTTGTTGGGGAAAATCAGGGGCGGTAGATAAGTGGCAATATCGAGTTTCATCCAGCGCAGTAATGCCCAGCCAAAGATTCCCATTGCGGTCATCACCAGCGCGGTCGCCAGCGCTACCTGCCCCATCACTGACGGCTGTATGTCCACCTTCACCATGGCACTGATAATCAAACAGGGCGTGCCTATATTCATCACAATGCGTGAAATAAAATCGGAAGGAAATTCAGTGCCGGTTTTGCCCCAGATATAACCGACCCCTACTGAAATAACGATAGGGGCAAGAATGGCGAGCAATTCGCTCAACATAGCAACATCCACAGATAACAACACAAAGCGCGCATCTTACCGACAAGCCTTTGTCTGTGATAGCTGACAGCGGAAAACGGCTTGTATATGCTGCCCGCCATTGCCTTGAATCACGCCCTACAGAATTTATTTATGCAAACCCCATTGTTTCCTGGACAAGCATTCGGAGCAGCCGACCCTAGCGCCGCCAAAGCCACGCGAAAAACAGGCAGGAATGTCGAGGCGGTTATTCCTGAGCTTGAGTGGATCGAGCTTGCGCAAGCCCTTCCACCGCACCTGCGGCTGGGCACCTCTTCCTGGAATTATCCCGGCTGGGACGGTCTGGTATGGGACGGGGAATATGCCGAAACGAATTTGTCCCGTTACGGATTAACCGCCTATGGCAAACACCCGCTGCTGCGCACAGTCAGTATTGACCGCAGTTTTTACCGTCCATTAAACGTCGCCCAGTTTGCGGAATATGCAGCGCAGGTAAACCGGGATTTTCGTTTTGTGGTAAAAGCACCGAGCTTGATAACCGACGCCCTGGTGCGCGATGAATCAGGCCGCGGCATGCGCACCAACTCCCACTTCCTCAATGCGGAAGAGGCGGTGCAAATGTTCGTCGAACCCGCACTGGAAGGATTGGGGCACAAGCTCGGGGCTTTGGTGTTCCAGATCAGTCCCCTGCCCGGCGCATGGCTCGCACATATGCCCAGGTTAATTGATCGGCTGCACCTGCTATTGAAAGCAATTCCCGATTTAAAAAATAGCGCACCCGACGGTGTTGTCGCAGTAGAAGTGCGCGATCCCCAATGGCTATGCCCGCAATTTGTCGAGGCACTGCGTGCTACCGGCGCAACCTACTGCATGGGCCTGCATGCAAAAATGCCGCGCATCACCGAGCAACTGCCAATCCTCCGCGCGCTCTGGCCGGGGCCATTGGTATGCCGCTGGAATTTGAATCCATTGCACGGCGCCTACGGTTATGAAGATGCGCAAGCCTTGTATTCACCTTACGATAAAATCATGGATCCCGATCCGGAAACACGCGCAGAATTAGTGCGCGTAATCACCGGTACTGCCAATGCAGGGCAAAATGTTTTTGTTACCCTCAGCAACAAAGCCGAAGGTTGCGCGCCGCTTTCGGTGATTGAATTGGCGCGCGCGATTCGACAGAAGGATATTTCGTTATGAACAACCAAATCGATCCCGTCATAAAAATGATTGAAGCATACAAGGCAGCAGTATTGGCTAAAAACGTTGACGCTTTTTGCGCACTTTATGCTGCCGACGTACATATCTTTGATATGTGGGGGCAATGGTCGATGCGCGGCATTGACGCATGGAGGGCTATGGCACAAGGGTGGTTTGCTTCGTTGGATACTGAACAGGTTATTGTTGATGCGAACCATATTGAATCTGTGATAACGGATGAACTTGCAGTTGGGCATGCCATTTTTACTTATACCGCTGTGTCTGCCGAAGGCGAAAAATTGCGCTCGCTTGATAATCGCATTACCGTTGTTCTAAAACGTACTGGTGATTCGTGGAAAGTTATCCATGAACACACCTCGGCGCCAATCGACCACGCAACATTGAAGGCCAATTTGAAATACGCAGATAGCGATTAACAATTTAATAAGAGGCCGCCGTATTGGATCATTAAAATTAAAAAACACGGCGGCTTTTTTATTGGACTATTTAAAAAAACTAACGCTTATAAGAACACTTGTTCGGGTTGCCACCCGGGTCAGAACCAAACGCGGCTACCGTACAGGCAATTGATCCACCAATAGCTACTTTTTTGGTGACCCATTTTCCTTTGCGACCAAAGGCAACCCAACCATTACCCGATGACACCACACATGTTCCACCCAAATCGGCGCATTTGGAAAAACCGCTGGGATAATCACCCGTGCCACTTAACACCGGTGCACCGCTGGCACTGGACGTTGTTGCAATACTGCTCGATGATTTCGAAGTTGCAACACTACTGGACGATCTGGATGTTGCAGCGCTGCTCGAGGATTTCGCTGAAGAAGCCGTGCCATTAACGTATTGCAATTGCCAATGTTGGTTGTGGCCGTTTAAATAATTCCATTGCACTACATCGCCACCATCGGCAGTACTATAACCAAATACATCCAACGCAAGATTGCTGTATTTCGAAAGTATGCCGTAATAACCATTGCCCGCATCTACAAAACGCCAATATTGATTTTGATTGCCAAGGAACGACCACTGGCGAATATCGCCACCATTTTCCACGCTGAAATTAAAAACATCGAGCGACTTACCACTGTGCGCAGCGCGAAGGGTGTAATAACCATTACCTGCACTGGCGATATCCCATTGTTGGTTGGTGCCACCCAATGAACTCCATTGAATTACATTGGCACCATCAGCCTGGTCTGCATTTGCTACTTCGAGCACCTTACCGCTCAAGCGCGAACTAATAATTACCCGGCCAGTTGCAACACTTACCGAGGTAGGTGGTTCAGCGATGGAATTCAACGTGTAATTGCGCGTGAACGTTGGCCAACCGTCGACAATCATCATTTGCAATAAATCCAGACGACCCGGCCAGCCGGTTGCAGTAGTGCCATCGTAATAATGGATTGATGCGAGGTGCTGGCCGTGATTATTTAAATAACCAAAATGTCCTGGCCCGATATAATTACCGCTCGTGGACATCACCGTGCTACCACCGTAATCCCACAAGCTGCGGCCATTTTTATCCAGGTACGGACCGGTGGGCGTAGTAGAACGGCCAACCACAATGTAATAGGAACTTTGGTTGCCCGCGCAGCATTCACCGAGATTGACGAACATATAATAATAACCATTGATGAACTGAACTTGCGCGGCTTCATATTCATGCCAGTTACCGTTATTACCTACCACGCCAACGCGCGATGAATTCAAACGCAATCCGGTAGCCGGATTAATTTGCACCATATAAATACCCGCATAGTGCGAACCATAAACCATCCACACATTGCCGCTGACATCGCGGAATACTCCGGCGTCAATTGCATTCACTGGCTCACCGGAGGCTGATTTTGGTTCATCCACCGTGGACACCACCATCCCCAAATCTTGCCAGTTTGGATTGTTGAGCGATGTTGTTGCCATCACTCCTATCGCAGAACGCATACCGGAAGTCGAACTGAATGCGGAGTAATAAAGATAGTAACGCCCGTTCATGTGAATAATATCCGGCGCCCAAAAATTGCCGTCAAATCCCGGTACTTTATTATTAATCCAACCGGGGCGTGTATTAGGTGCAATCGGCGATGGGCCACGCTGCCAATTGACAAGATCATAGGAATACAACGCATTGATCGGAAAATTACTGGCGCCGCCACCAGTGCCAAACGTCCAGTAGCGGTCACCATCTTTTAAAATAGTGGATGGGTCGTGCATATCGGTGGTGCCATTTAATTGAATTGCAGTGGCCTGGTGCGCAAACAAAATTAATACGCACAGCGCCGATAAATATCGGAACAGTTTTGCGAGGATCATTTTGGGATCTCCTTGAACATAAAATAACGGAACAGTGATGTTTAATAGCGCATCACCCACTACGCCGAATTGCGGACATAGGCCCGCAATAGCCAATGGGATAAAACGCATTTGCACATGCCGATAGTTAACGCATCCAGGCGTCTTGAAATAGTTATGCAGAGCTTTGGTATCGAGCGAACCCGATTTGTCGTTGGAGGGTGTGACGAACAGCGTCAAATTTTATTGTTATGTAATGGTACTTCAGCCGTAACAGCCGGGCGATTATAACGAAGTGTCAACGGGAGGGATTTTTATTCGCTGGAAATGTGATCAGCAACTCAGAGCACGTAGAAGTAGGCGAGGATTTTTTCATTAGGAAAAACCAGGGATTTGGAAAAGGGGTTAAATCCTCAACATAAAAAATAATCTGGCAAAACAGGCCAGATTATTTTTTGTGAAAACTTAAAATAAACTTTTCGCCACCATCCGGATTTCTTGCACATTGGTCATTACAAAAGTGAGGCCACCGGCGACCACGGAATTCTCCGGCGCCTCCAGTTTTTGGTAGGCAGTCAATTCCTGGATAGGTGGTAAATCAGTTTTGGTGTGGGTGAGTTTGAGCGAATGATACAACCCCAGGTTGATCAAATCGCCAAGGTTGGCAGGGCCGGGGCTCTCGCCTTTCCAGTTGCCAATCTCCTGCACCACCTTGATGTACTGTTCATCCACCTGCCACTGTTTGAGCGTAATCACCCCCAATGATTTGGCGTATTCGCGGCAAAGCGCAATATAAGCGGGAATGTCAGGAGTATCGTCGCTATTCCTGAACGCAGAAAGCACCGCCAATGTACCCACTTCACTCAAGAGCGCTGCCATCAGTACATTATCGGGCAGTACATTTTTAAAATGCATATGCTTGGCAATATAGGTGCTCACGCTCGCCTTCAATGCGAGGCGCCGCCAGGCTTCCAGAAATAAGCGTTTATGTTTTACCGAATGTACCGAAAACAAACTTTTGATCGAGTGCACCATCGTAATCCGTTCCACCTGGTTCATTCCCAGCAGACGGATAACTTCCAGCAGGTTTTGCGGTGGGGTCTGGCTGCCTACGAGTGGGCTTGATGCGTATTTCAGTAAAACTGCCGACAAGGCGGGATCTTTAGCCAACAGCTTACTCAATTCGACCATTGAAAGATCTTGCTGGCCCATGGCTTTACGAATTTCAAACGTAATTGCAGGCAAGCTGGGCAATTGCTCCTTGCCGCTTAATAAATCGCCAATTACGCCGCGATAAATTGAATAATCTGATTGAACCGGTTGCACACTGGAATCCATATCACACACATTCGTAATTAATATTTGTCGTCAAGCGTAGCAGATTTACCCGCAAGGGTAATCATCACATTCAGACCGAACCTCCCTGCCCCGGATACAAAGCCATCGTCATAGTTACCCGGACTGTTATCAAATCTTCAAGAAACTGTCTCTTAACTGAAATATTCCGTCGCTTTAATCGTTGCCAATCCTTTCCAACCTCCCCGAAAACTACAGGAAGCAACCGATGGCCGACCATACTGTTTACGAAATCGACAACTCAGGTATTGAGCCCCTCTCCAACCACTCCAATAACACCACTTTTGCAGAAGTCCTGACCGAGCGCCGCCAGTTCCTGAAAGGCAGCCTGGGTACGGCGGTAGCCGCATTCATGGGGGTAAGCCTGGCAGGTTGCGGGGGTGACGATGACGATAATAAAAGCCCCGCCTCGTCCAGTTCGTCCAGCTCCAGTAGCCTCGCCTCATCCAGCAGCAGCGCCGCCTCTTCATCTGTTGCACCTTTGCTCGGTTTTACCGCTATCGCCACCAACCGTAACGATACGATTACCGTTCCTGCTGGCTACACCGCCACCCCGTTTGTACCCTGGGGCACACCGCTGACCGGCACTATGCCAGCCTATAAAGCCGATGCCAGCAATACCGGCGCCGACCAGGAACAACAAGTCGGTGCCCACCACGACGGCGTTTATTTTTTCCCGATGGATGCCAAAACCACCGGCACCAACTCCAGCGAAGGCTTGCTGGTAATGAACCACGAATACCTGGATGACAAGCTGTTCCACAAAAATGGCGCGACCTTGGGTGCGACCCGCCCTGCCGATGAAGTGCGGAAAGAGATTGCGGGCCACGGTGTAAGCGTGATTCATATCCGTAAAAACGGCAGCAACTGGGAAGTCGTCAACGGCAGCCCGTTCAATCGTCGTATCACCGGTGCGACGCCGATGGATATCCGCGGCCCTGCAGCAGGTTCAACCCTGCTCGCCACTAAATACAGCCCTAACGGCACCGCCACCCGCGGCACCTTGAATAACTGTGGCATGGGCGCAACCCCATGGAATACCTACCTGACAGCTGAAGAAAACTGGGCCGGTTATTTCGTTAACAAGGATGCTCCCCAACCGCGTGAACACAAACGCTATGGCGTCTCTGCCAAAAATGGCCGCTATTTTTGGGAGACAGCTGATTCAGGCACTGATGAATACATCCGCTTTGATGCTTCTACCAAAGGTGCAACCGCCATGGATGATTACCGCAACGAGCCAAACACATTTGGCTGGATGGTGGAAATCGATCCGTTTGACCCGGAAGGCCGCCCGCAAAAACGCACTGCGCTCGGCCGCTTTGGCCATGAAGGTGTGATCTTCGCCCCTGCGGTAGAAGGCAAACCCGTGGTGTGTTACTCAGGTGACGACTCACAAAATGAATACATTTACAAATTCATTTCCGCCGACAACTACTACAAAGCTACCGCAGGCGGTTATCTATTAAATACCGGCACCCTGTATGTCGCCAGGTTCAATGCCGACGGGACTGGTGAATGGCTGCCATTGGATATCACCAACAGCACGCTCACCGCCAAGGCTGCACTTGCCGGGGTGACCTTTGCCAACCAGGCTGATTTACTGGTCAATACTCGCCTGGCAGCAGACATTATGGGCGCCACCAAAATGGATCGCCCTGAGTGGGGTGCGGTACATCCAACCACCAATGAGGTTTATTTCACCCTCACCAACAATACCAGCCGCACCGAAGCACAGATCGATGCGCCTAATCCGCGCGCCAATAACACTACCGGCCACATCATCCGCTGGAATGAGGACGCCGGTAAAACTACGTTCAAGTGGGATATTTTCCTGCTCGGCGGCGAGGTAGGTACTGTTACCGGTACTGGCGATAAAGCAGTTACCCTGACAGCCGACAATCACTTCGCCAGCCCCGATGGCTTGTGGATTGATGGCCGCGGGGTGGTCTGGATCCAGACTGACATGAGCGGCACCCAACAGGGAACCGGTCCTTACGGCAACAACCAGATGCTGGCCGCCGATCCGGTGACCAAACAACTCAAGCGTTTCTTTGTCGGCCCGATCGATGCGGAAGTCACTGGCGTGACTGGGACACCGGATATGAAAACCATGTTCGTCAACATCCAGCACCCGGGCGACCGTTCTACTTCCACCAGCTTTACCAGTAACTGGCCTGATGGCAGCGGTGCCCGTCCACGTTCGGCCACAGTGATTGTGACCAAAAATGATGGCGGCATGATTGGTTCGTGATGGATCAGCCCCGGGTGTCACAAAACCTTAACCAGACGTTAATCATTCAGTAACCCGCAAGCATCACTATAAAAATGCAGGGAACGTAATAGCCGCAGGGAGGCAGACAAGGAGGTTATGCAAGATCTCATCGAAAGGGGCTCAGGCCCCTTTTTTCTTTTGCGGGATACCCTGCAAATAAAAACACCGGCCTGGGCCGGTGTTTCTGTTTTACTCGAACAAACTACTGATTAATGCAATACACCTTTCACCGAGTAGATCAACTGGCAAGAGGAAACGGAACTATCACGCTTCCAGGTCAAGTCATGGCCTTCACTGAATGTGCCAGTAATAATCTGGTCTTCACTTGGGGTGTAATTGACCGATAAGCGCTCCCAAGGTTGGGTGGAAAAATATTCGTTGTCCTTTACCGGAGTAATCGGACCACGTATATCAAAACTGACAACCTTGGTTTCAGGATTAAATGTTGCAGGCAGGTTTGATGTCCAGGTAGGACGGTTGGAATTACCACCCAAAACCCAATTTTCAATCCATATTTCTTTTGTACCAATGGCAGGATATCCGGTCCTTTCGCATTTCATAGTCGCATTGCCGTTGTCATATGAGAACAACTCGCCTGGGATGTATTCAAGAAACTCTACAGTCAATTCTACTTTCAAATGGATGTCACCATCCGGCACACCGAGTACACGTTCAAAATAGGCTGGCTGCTCTTCTCCATTACCATTAATGATCCCATCATTGTCCCGATCATCAGCAATGGTATCTGCTTCACTGATGAAGGTCAGAGTATCGCCCGTAGCATTAAAGGTCTGCACAATCTCGCTACCCTCCGGACCACAATTTAAAAAATTGGATTGTTCATAACTATCATTGGCTCCATCTTCATTCAGAATCGCACATGGATGCGATATTCCCCACTGACCATTGGTGTCTACAATGGTGCTCACCTTAACAGCACCCGTTTCTACGTTGTGCTCATAGGTCCCTACTTCCGCGCCAGGCTCACCGCTGTCATCCGCCACGGATTGTTGTCCCATCAGGTAATGAGTATCAGTGAGAGCGAATACTACGAACGAACCTTCTTCACTCACCGACCAACCACCTTTCAACGGCTTTTCAGCACTGGCTTCCAAACGGTGCAACACAAAGGTTTCATCACCATCAGTCAGGGTCATGGTATCGCCGTCGACTTCGAGGATATTCCCGGTTGCCATTGGCGGGACTGCATCAAGGCCGCTTTCTGTCTTCTGCACTTCAGAAAGGGTTACTACGCTGGTTTCCTGGTTCCACGCATATGTACCGGTTTCGAGCGCAATGCCCTCCGTTACCGACGCATCGTAATCAATAGCGGCATAGTGGCTGCTGTCCAGAACAAAGAGTGCGTATTTGTAATTATCACCCTCGGTATACCAGGTGCCGGCCAAAGAATCGGCTTTTACCTGTTCCAGGGATTCCTCAAGATGGGCTGTGGCAACAGTGTCGCTAACTACCGATTTACCAGAATCGCTGTGTTGTACGACAGCAAGGATCTCAGCCGCAAAGGCAGAATAAGGTTGGTCAAAATCTACATTCTCTTCGGCAGCATTAGCAGCGGCCGCAGGAATACTAATGCCATTACCCGGATCACCATCTGCATCCAGGGATTGCAGCAGCACAGCGATGTTAACCACGATCGGATCTGCCACATCGCCGGAAGCCGCCATATCAACCGGTGTTACTACACCTTTTGCGGTAACTTCGGGGAA
>JAJQJO010000399.1 GCA_021323495.1 Cellvibrio sp.
GGGATCACTCGGTTTTATGGCCGCAGTGGTAGGGCTGGGTTTGGTCTTTGACGTGTTGCCGATCCAATTCTTACCCCTGTTTATTTTAACTTTCCTCATCCTTATCTGGTTGTCCAGCTTGAGCTTACAGGATGTGGGCGCAAAAAAAACGGACAGCAAGCACGCTGGTTTTTTAAGTTTGGTCTTGCAACCAACGATTCTCTGTTTTTTAGCGGCCAGTTTTTTATTGCAGTTGAGCCACGGGCCTTATTACACCTTTTACACACTGTATTTGGTTGAAAATTATGGTTATACCCGCACGGCTACCGGACTCCTATGGGCGCTGGGCGTGCTCGCCGAGGTGGCGATTTTTATTGTGATGCACAAATTGTTGCAGCGTTTTAGTTTGCGCTCGTTGTTTTTGTTCAGCTTGCTAGTGACTGGCCTGCGCTGGTTGTTAGTAGGGTATGGAGCTGATTTGTTAATGGTGTTGTTATTTGCCCAACTGTTACATGCATGCAGTTTTGGCATCGCCCATGCAGTGTCTATTGAATTGGTGCGCACCCACTTTAAAGGGGGAAACCAGGGGCAAGCGCAGGCAATGTATAGTTCATTTAGCTTTGGCGCAGGTGGCGCAGCGGGTGCATTGATTGGTGGATTTTTATGGGACTATAGTGCATCAACCACTTTTTTACTGGCTGCGGTATCGGTGTTCGTTGCATTCGTGTTGTGTTATTTTTGGTTGCACCCTGTGCATCACCCTGCCGGAGATGTAGCTCATGAATAATTTGATTGTCAGCCTTGTGCAGCAGGTGATTGTACCCAACGATCCACTTCACAATCTGGATACATTTGCCCGGTCGATGGCGACCATCACCAAAACAGATCTGATTGTCTTACCGGAAGTTTTTACTACCGGTTTTTGCGCCGGCGCACGCAATTACGCGGAATCAGCGGGCGGCCGGGCCTATCAATGGATGCAGATGCAGGCCGCCAAACACAATGCGGTAGTGACAGGCAGCCTGGTGGTGAAAGAGGGTGAGGCATATTTTAATCGCCTGGTGTGGATGCGCCCCGACGGTACTTACACCGAATACAATAAACGGCATTTATTCCGGATGGCTGGCGAACATACGCGTTATGCCATGGGCATTGAGCGGGTTCTGGTGGAGATTAATGGTTGGCGGGTGCTGCCATTAATTTGTTATGACTTGCGCTTTCCAGTATGGAGCCGCAATCGCAATGATTATGATCTTTCACTCTATGTCGCCAACTGGCCAAGCGTGCGCAGTTTGCATTGGAATCGGTTGTTGCAGGCGCGCGCTATTGAAAATCTAAGTTACGTGGTAGGCGTCAATCGCGTGGGTATGGACGAGGCGGGGCAGCATTATGCAGGTGATTCCAGCGTTTACAGCGCAGCGGGTGAATTAGTTGCAACCAGCCAGGAAGCAGAGGTAATTACAGTTGAGTTGTACGCAGAAAAATTAACAGAATACCGCACTATTTTTCCTGCGAATCTGGATGCAGACGGGTTTATCTTGCAATGATAAGTTTGAATTCCAACGGAGATTATGAGCCATGCCCAAAGGTTTCGGCGATAAACTGGTGATAGCGATTTCTTCGCGCGCGTTATTTAATCTGGACGAAAGCCACCAGGTTTACATCAGCGAAGGTTTGGCTGCTTATGCCCAGTATCAAATTGAGCATGAAGATGAAATCCTCGCGCCCGGTGACGCGTTCCCGCTCGTGAAAAAATTGCTGCGGCTCAATGAGCGGTTGGGCGGCGAGCCGCGCGTTGAAGTGATTTTGTTATCGCGCAATAGTGCCGATACCGGTTTGCGGGTATTTAACTCGGTCGAACATTACGGGCTTAAAATCAGTCGCGCCGCTTTTTGTGGCGGCACTTCGCCTTATCGTTATGCTTCGGCGTTTGGTTGCCACTTGTTCCTATCGACTGAGCCTGACGATGTGCGGCAGGCGCTTGATCACGGCATGGCAGCAGCAACCCTGATTGCGTCCAATAACCGGGTTGAAAATGAAGATGAATTACGTTTTGCGTTCGACGGCGATGCGGTCATTTTTTCTGATGAAGCTGAACAGATTTATAAATTGCAGGGCTTGTCCGCTTTTACCGAGAGTGAAAAGGCGGCCGCAAAGGAACCCTTGAGCGGTGGCCCGTTCAAACAGTTCCTGGCTGCATTGCATGGGTTACAGGCGGAGTTTGGGGCGGATTGCCCAATCCGCACGGCACTGGTTACCGCGCGCTCCGCGCCGGCCCATGAGCGGGTGATCCGGACCCTGCGTGCGTGGAATATCCGCATCGATGAATCCTTATTTTTGGGCGGTCTGGCAAAGGGAACCTTTTTAAAAGCCTATGGCGCGGACGTTTTTTTTGATGATCAGCAGATGCATTGTGAGTCTGCGCGGGAGCATGTTGCTACCGGGCATGTGCCTCATGGTATCGCCAATCGTCCCGTTTCCTGACGGTGGCAGCTTATGCCATATAGCCAATATAGGGTGTAAATCGTCCCCATTTTGCTTTTTTTGTCATATTCCTTTGCCAAAAAACTTTGAATTTCCGGGATATAGTCTAAAGTTGTAACAAGACCGCCCTGTAGCACAATTAATAATTGTTAGGCATAAAGCGGTTAGTTGTTATATTCTTTAAATGAATAAATTGACTTGATCTTATAACTCTGAGCTTGCGTCGGGGTTTGTTTCCGGTAAATGCCCAGGCAAATACCCCCAGTGAGTGAGCCAATCGGAGGGCTTATGAAGCTGCAACAACTACGTTATATCTGGGAAGTAGCGCATCACGACCTGAATGTGTCTGCTACTGCACAGAGCTTGTACACCTCTCAACCCGGTATCAGTAAACAGATACGTTTGCTGGAGGATGAACTTGGTGTTGAAATTTTTTCGCGCAGTGGAAAACATTTAACCCGCATAACGCCGGCGGGTGAGGCGATCCTGAAAACTGCTGGCGAGATACTGCGTAAAGTCGAAAGTATCAAGCAAGTCGCCCAGGAGTTCAGCAATGAGCGCAAGGGTACACTGACATTGGCAACAACCCACACCCAGGCGCGCTATGCATTGCCGCCGGTGATAGGTTCATTTATCAAGCAATACCCCGAGGTTGCGCTGCATATGCATCAGGGAACGCCGATGCAGATATCTGAAATGGCTGCCGATGGCACCGTGGATTTTGCGATCGCCACTGAAGCCATGGAGCTGTTTAGCGATCTGATCATGATGCCTTGCTACCGTTGGAATCGCAGCATTGTGGTACCTAAAAATCATCCGCTGGCCCAGGTTTCCAACCTGACCCTGGAAGAGGTTGCCAAGTATCCAATCGTCACTTATGTGTTTGGTTTTACCGG
>JAJQJO010000063.1 GCA_021323495.1 Cellvibrio sp.
GGCCACCCATGCTGAGCACGTACCGCCACCAGTACCACTTGATGAGTTAGTACCGCCCGGGCAAGAAGCAACTGGCTCCCAGAACCAGGTACTAATCACTGGATCATAACCAGGGTTCTCATTTTTAGCGCGATAGAAGGCATTGTTATACTTCACTACTACACCAACAGCGTAGGTAGTACCGGCAGCCCAGTTAGGGCAATTGCCACCGGTGCTTGGGGTGCTAGAGGTGGCGTTGGACACCGAGCTGCGCGGAGTTGAGCTGGTGGTGGTACCGCAAGAGCCAAGGTTAGTCCAGGCATCACCTGCCGCCCAACCGGTGCCAGGCGCGTAAGGACCGCCAATTGAGCACCAGCCGGCCACTTTACAATTAAAGGCGCTGCCAGCGTTTTGCACGATCGCATTATTGCTGTACGAGCGGCCATCTACATATTGAGCCACGCCGTTACAGTTGTAGGCGTATGCCTGTGTCGATAAAAGAAGTGCGGAAACAATTCCAAAGATGTTTTTAAGGTTCATTTTATAGTCACCCGTCCGGTTTATCTTTCCAATGGGAAATAGTTGATTATTAATAAGGGTTCACAGCAGGTAGGGCGATACGATGGACGACGGTCTGGAGATTTAAATGGCATCACCGCAATTCACATAACTCTGGCTGATATCACCTACCGAAAAGCAGGCTATGCCTAATGGACAACGTTGTCAAAGGATTGGAGAAAACTCGAACGTGGCACTTTTAAAAGATCAAAGTGGGAAGATGAAGTACGGATTTACCCGGCAAAAAAGACAAAAGAATTACTTATTTTTCGCCTCAATCCACTGCCCCATGTACTGGGTACTTTTATGGTGGTGATGGCGGAGCATTTGGCCGATGAAATTGTTATCGCGCTCGTGCTGGATATTGTCAGCGAGTTGCGTCAAACGCGTTGGTAACGCGAGGGCATGATCTGTGCGATAAAAATAATCACGCAAAATAGCAAACCCCTGCTGCTGTTTTTGTCGCCAAAGATTTTCATATTGATAGTGCGCAATGGCCGCAGTAACAAATGCCTCCACGTCATCTGCAACCGCCCCGCCCCATGGCAAGTCTCCGTTCATGGACTCGACACCAATAGACGTCGTAATAGAGGGTGTGCCGCAGCGCATGGCATCCATTAATTTACCTTTAATGCCCGCACCAAAACGCAACGGCGCAAGGCAAACGCGCGCGGACTGCATAACTGCCTGGGCATCTGCAGCCCAACCTTTGATATGGAAGCCTTCTTTTGCATTGTGTAACTGTGTTGCTTTGGGCGGTGGATAGGCGCCATAGATATGCAGCTCTGCCTGGGGCAGCTGCGCGCGAATCATTGGCCACAATTGATGCTTTAACCAGAGCACCGAATCCCAGTTGGGTTCATGGCGAAAATTACCGATGGTAATAAAATGCTGGCGCACTGAAAAATCAGGTTGTGATGAGATATCAATTGCTTGCTGCGATAGAAATGGGCAGTAAAAAAGCAGCTGGGATGGAACAGAAAAGTAGCGTTGCAGTAAATCGATTTCGACTTTAGAAATCATCAACGATAAATCACAACGAAAAATAGCAGCCACTTCGCGCACGGCCATATCGCCCGCACACATCTGTTGAACAAGGTGCTCGTTATCTACTGTGATGGGAGCAACAGATTGTTTTTCTTTTTCGCTACCACAGTGTTTCTGCGCAGCTTTTAATAATTGTTGGCGCGCATGGCGCAAGCTATGCAGGTCTTCAGTGTCGAGTATACGCAAAGCATTGGGACAGGTTTGCTCCACACGCCAGCCAAATTGCTCTTCGGTAAAAAAACGGTCAAACAACACCAACTCCGGTTGCAGCTCGCGTACAAGCTCATCGAAGCTACTGCAATTCAATGTAATGGTTTGCTCAGTAACATCGATAGCTTTTAAATCAAACCGATGTTCAGATAAAGCCGCAGCTGACGCAAACGTCACTTGATAGTCCATCTTCAACAACAACTGCACTAACTCCAACATACGCGTGCCTGCTGCCGATGAAGCGGGTTCCGGCCAGACATAACCTATCACCAGGGCCCGCATCAGTTGATGTCTCGCAGGTATTTCACCACACCAAAACCGGCAGCGCGCCCGCTGGCAAAACAACCGGTGAGCAGGTAACCACCAGTGGGTGCGTCCCAATCCAGCATTTCGCCTGCACAAAACACACCGGGGATCTTTTTGAGCATAAAGGCAGCATCCAATTCTTTAGCAGCAATACCACCGGCACTGCTAATGGCTTCATCGATAGGGCGAGTAGCGGTTAAGGTCAGCGATAACCTTTTCATTGCGAGCGCAAGCAGATCGGTATTTTCAAACGTTTGTTTGGTAGTGATTTCGCGCAGCAGAGCAAGCTTGGCAGGCGACAGATTAAATTGCTTGCGCAAAAAATTGCTGAGCGAATTCTTTTCGCGCGGTTTATTTAGCCGCTGCACAATTTTATCCAGCGGAAAATCCGGCAGCAGATCAATATTCAATAAGGCCGTGCCATTTTGATTCAATTGTTCGCGCAGATATTTTGATAGTGCATATATACCCGTGCCTTCAATACCGTAAGCACTGATAACCGCTTCAGATAAAACACTGCGCGGCATATTCTGCACATCGATACAACTTAATCCAACACCATGCAGAGGTGCGCCTGAATGCTGGTCGCGCAAAATTTCACTCCAGCTTACATCAAACCCGCAATTACTCGGTACCAATTCATTCACGCTAATACTGCGCTCACGCAACAAAGGCACCCATGCACCGTCGGAACCCAAACGCTGCCAACTCGCACCACCCAAGGCTAAGACCACTGCATCCGGGGTAATATTTTTGGTGGAGGCATTTCCATTTTCCGATGTAGAAAAAATTAACTCTTTATTTTTTTTCTCTCCAACATTTTCTGCCCAGCCCAACCAACGATGTCGCGGATAAAATGTTACACCCAGCCCGCGCAAGCGATGCAACCAGGCGCGCAACAGCGGTGCCGCTTTCATATCCGCAGGAAATACACGGCCGGATGTACCCACAAAGGTTTCAATGCCCAGTCCGTGCACCCAATTGCGCAGCGCAACCGAATCAAATTGTTTCAGGGTATTGATGAATTGGGAGTTCGCAGAATAACGCGCACGAAAATCTTCAGCGGGTTCCGCATGGGTGATATTCATCCCGCCTACACCCGCTAATAGGAATTTTCGCCCCACCGAAGGCATTGCATCGTAAACTGATACACGGTGTCCAGCAGCGGCAATCTCTTCCGCCGCCATTAAACCCGCAGGGCCGCCGCCAATAATCGCAACCGTTTTGGTCGGGGAAGTAGCAAAAATATCGAATTGTTTCAAAATAAAACCGCCGATGAGAAGTTGATTTCTGCATCGGTGTTTTTAAAAAATTTAGCACAGGGAGAGCGTGATGGATTCCGGCACTCTCTCTGGGACCGTTGCCCGCAGGGATGCGGGCATCGAGCCCCCATGGATGGGTTCACGGCGAGTCTCAGAGAGAGTGACGGTGTCCATCATGCGGGAAAAGTAAGCGGATCATTGGCTAACACTGGCCTCAAACGGCGATGCAGGCAGACCGGCGCTATTATACAGATTTGCCCCCGCAGGGTTATCTGCCCATGCATAACGCACCCATTTTGGCTCAAGGATTGAATCGGCCCACACCACCAGCTTATTCCCTTTCACTTGCGCCTTCGCCCAGACAAATTTCTTATCCGCACCTGCGAGCGCAATATGCGCTAACTCGCTACCGCGCACCTCCAGGCCTTTACCCACATCCCCAAACACCAATTCCAACTTACTGCCTTTTACTTTGACTTTTTTCAGCGATGACCCGGACGCAACCAGCGATTTTTTACCATAGGCCACTTTCAATGCACCCAGCGCCAGACGCTCACCCACAGTTTGTTTATCCAACGGATGGATATCATTCCACTCACCCGCATCAATCGCCACTGCCATTGCGGTATTTTTTATCACAAGTGTTTGCCGTTGCGCTTCACGTAGCTCTGCCCAGCCGCTCTCACCAGGTTGACTAACTGCCGGAAGAAAATTGGCCAGCTGGGCATACACAAAGGGCAAATCCGGTTGTTGGAATTGCGTGCGCCAATCGCCAATCAAATCTGCCATCAATTGTTTATATTCCGCTGCGCGTCCCACATTGGATTCACCCTGATACCAAATCACACCTTTAATTTTTAGCGGCAATGCCGGTGCCAATTTCGCATTAAACAATGACGATGGCAGATAATGTAAAGTTGTGCCCGGTTGCATAGCACCTGCTTCAGCCGCGATTTTATATTGCCATTCACCGCGCAAAGAAATTTCTTCATCACCAGAATAGCCGGCGCCAAATTTGCTCTCACCCAACATCAGCGCATAGCGTTTGTCTTTTACAAAACCGGCATTGGCGGAATAGCTTGTTACACGAATGGCGATACTGTTTTTACCGGCTTTTAACAGCCCGGCAGGCACTGCATAAATACGCGGAGGATATTGATAGCCGGTTTGCCCTATAGATTGCCCATTCACAAATACCTGGTCGCCATCTACGATACAACCTAACCAGAGCACGGCTTTTTTTGCAGCCTGGGTTTGCGTCAACTCAATTGTTTTGCGCACCCAGAATGCACCATTGGTAAATTCCCGCTCTTTTTTATTATCGGCTTGCTCTTTTAAAAATCCCGGTACTTGCACTGTTTTCCAGGTACTGGTATCGAGTTTTTCCTGCGACCAATTATTTTTCAAACCAATATCGGCCGCGCCCAGATCGGCATACCACTTATCGCTATTGGCTTTGTCTTTGGCGATAGTCGCCTGTACATGGGCATCATTTTTAAACGGTTGCAGTTTTTCCAGATACTGCGGATATTTTTGTAATGCGGATTCGCTCACCCAAGCCTCAGCGGGTGAACCGCCGACCGGAATAGTGATAATTCCCACCGGCACTTTATTTTCCGCCAATAATTTTTGCGCAAAGAAAAACCCGACCGCGGAAAAATTTTCCAGATTTTCCGGTGTCGCCGTTTTCCAATCACCTTGGGTGTAATCGCTTAATGGTCCTTTAAAGGCATACACCACCGGCACATTAAATTCGCGGATGTCGGGTTGCCGGGTCGATTCGATCAGCCCCGGATATTGGTATTTCACCCGACGCAACGGCAGCTCCATATTGGACTGACCCGCAGCAACCCAAAGATCACCCAGCAGGATATTACTGCGTTTGAGCTGGCTCTTCCCTGTCACCACCAACTCAAAAGGCCCACCCGCTTTGCGCGCCGGAAAAGTCACCTGCCACTTGCCGCCCACCGCTTGGGTGGACTTTTCCTTACCCGCAAAACTCACGGTCACCGCCTCCCCTTCATCCGCCCAACCCCAAATCGTCAGGGGCATATCGCGTTGGAGAATCGCACCATCACTTAACAGGCGCGGCAGCGTGACATCGGCTAAGGCGTGGGAAATGGAAAGTAAAGAAAGGCAAACAAGCAGTAATAGCTGCGAATAAACGGCGCGTGGGTTTCTCATAAGTAATAGCTTTTATGTTATTGATAGAATTGATACGAAATTTAATATACTTGTATACCAGATGAACCCTAGCCAACTTGATCCAGAAAATCAACTTGATAGTACATCCCAGATAGACTTAGGCTTTGCCTGTTCACCTTAGGGCGCTCTTCGCGCAGCAAGCCGCTATAACTTTTGGAGAAGAGCAAAAATGGAAACAAAACCAAGTAAAACCTGTACCAGTATCAAGCAGGTCTTGATGAGGCATTAAAGTTTTCAGAAGGGAACGTGGGGGATGCCGCTATCCATGAATTTGCTACCTCCAATCTATTTTATCCATTTAATGCGCCGACAGAACAAAACAAAAAATGCCAAGACCCACAGGATAAATGACGACGGTTCAGGCACCGATGCATAGGTGAAGGTTATGTCATCGATCCTTGCGCCAGATACGCGTGTCTGCTGGGATGCCCACATCTCGATTTGCGAGATTCCCGTGGCAGATTCAAAGGTCACATACTCCCAACCATCACTTTCCTTTTGATGAGAGGCTAAAAACCCCGATGGGCCGTAGGCGTTCGTAGAAAGTACCCCTAAAGGGTTACCGCCTATGTACATAGCAACATAGGTTGGCAATTCCCCCACGAAGGAAAAAGTCATTGAACTGCCACTTGCTCCTGCCAATAAATAATTGGTCCCCGAAATAATTTCTTCATCCATACCGTAAGGGAGCAAATAGGCATTGTCTATTAACAACCCCTGGGATTGGTATTGGTCGTAAAGAGGATGATCGCCGAAAGAAGGGAACTCCGGATCAAGCGGTACAAACGTGAGATCGTCAAAATTAATTACTACCGCGTGTGCAGAAACAGAAAAAATAACAGCTAAGATTAGGGCGGAAAAAAACGCAGAAATTTGTGTAACCGAAGATAATAGCAAACGACTCATGATCTACTCCTTGGCCTGCAAAATGATGAAGGAAACAAACAATAGGCGCCTGAATTTTTAAAGTCCAGTTTTAATCCTGCTTCAGCAAGCGTGAATCCACAAAGTTAATAATTTGGCATCACACTCATTGATTTTCACACCAATAAAAAAGGCGACTAAAAAAGTCGCCTTTGTTCTACAGCAATTTAATTTACTCCATCTTAAAAAACGTAGCCCGATAATGCTGCAGCTCCGCAATTGAATCCTTAATATCATCCAATGCCAAATGCGCGCCGGTTTTTTTCACCCCAGCGCATACATCCGGCCGCCAGCGACGGGCTAATTCTTTTACGGTGCTTACATCCAGGTTCCGGTAGTGAAAATACTCTTCCAGCTTGGGCATGCCGCGGACTAAAAAGCGGCGGTCCTGGCAGATGGAGTTGCCGCTGATGGGCGATTTGCCTTTGGGTACCCACTGCTCCAGGAATTTAATGGTCTCTGCTTCGGCTTGTTCAATGCTGACGCTGCTTTCGCGCACGCGCTGGGTGAGGCCGGATTTACCGTGTTGGTTAGTGTTCCATTCATCCATATTTAACATGATGCTGTCAGGCTGATGGATAGCGAAAACGGGGCCTTCGGCGAGGATATTGAGGTCGGCATCGGTGACGATGGTAGCGATCTCGATAATCACGTCGGTATCGGGGTTGAGGCCGGTCATTTCCAGATCGATCCAGATCAGGTTGTTTTCATTCAGCATAAGTAATTCCTCGGTAAATAGGGCACAATTGCCCCGCAGCTTAAAGTAAATACCCAGTCTAGCCAAACATCACCCACCTTACAGGCAAGTTCATCAACGCATGACCAAACGCAAATTGACCCGTCGCCAGCAATGGCGCATCGACAAAATCCAGGACGAACGCACCGCCCGCGTGGCGAAACGCGATAAAGTCACCGATGAACAACTCAACGAAAGCGATTTGGGGCCGGAGCAACTGGGGCTGATCATCACCCATTACGGCACCCAGGTAGTGGTGGAAGCGACTGACGGCGAACAGGCGGGGCAGCACCAACGCTGCCACTTCCGCAGCAACCTCGGTTCTTTAGTGACGGGCGACAGAGTGGTCTGGCGCACCGGCAACCCTATGGGTGTGGTGGTCGCGGTAATGCCACGCGATTCCGCTTTGCAGCGCCCCGATCCGCACGGCGATATGAAAACCGTGGCGGCCAATATCGACCGCATTATGATCGTGGTCGCCCCCTACCCTGAACCACACGCCAACTTGATTGACCGCTATCTGGTCGCGGCCAATGCCATTGATATAGAACCGGTATTGGTGATCAACAAAATCGACCGCATTGATGACAGCACGCGAGAGAAAGTCACCTACCTGGAGAATACCTATCGCTCACTGGGTTACACGGTATTGATGGTCTCCACTAAAACCGAAACCGGGCTGGACGAATTGCGCGAATACCTTACCCACTACACCAGCGTGTTCGTGGGCCAGTCGGGGGTGGGCAAATCCTCCCTCGTCAATGCATTGTTGCCGGAATCGAACTTGCGCGTAGGTGATTTGTCCGAACGACAACAGGGCACCCATACTACTACCAGCGCCACCTTGTTGCATTTTCCCGGAGGCGGCCATTTAATCGATTCACCCGGCATCCGCGAATTCGGTTTGTGGCATATGGAAGAGAATGAGGTGCTGGAAGGATTTATCGAATTCAAACCTTTTATCGGCCATTGTAAATTTCGCGATTGTTCACATCGCCACGAACCCGGCTGCGCAATTTTAAAAGCGCTGGAAGATGGCACAATCAGTGCAACCCGTATGGATTCCTATCGCTACATTTTGCGCACGCTTAACGAGAATTAATTAATAGCCGGAATCGGCACCGGTTTTATTTTTAATATTTATAAAGGAGTAACTCCATGGCACTTCCCTTTGTGATTGAACCCACCCAACTCGCTGCACTTTTGGCGCAGCCGACGAGCAAATTATTAATTATCGACATGTGCGCCGAGCAAACTTATCTGCAAGGCCATATCGACGGCGCAATCCATGTGCCACCGCATAAAATCCTTAGCGGCCAACCGCCGGTGCCAGGCAAGATCGCACCGGTAGAACAACTCAATCGCGTATTTTCCTTCCTGGGTTTAACACCTGATACCCACGTTGTCGTCTATGACGATGAAGGCGGCGGCTGGGCGGGACGAATGATCTGGACACTTGATGCCATAGGCCACAAACATTATTCCTATTTGAATGGTGGGTTGCACGCATGGCTGGCATCAGGCCAATCAGTTACCAAAGAAATTCCAGTGCTGACGCCGACCAAAGTGAATTTAAAAATCGACCCGATTGTAGTGATTGAAATTACCGACATCCTTGGCGAATTGGATCGCGCCGATTTTGTAGTCTGGGATGCACGCAGCCCGGCGGAATTTACCGGCGAGCGGATGACTGCACAAAAAAATGGCCATATTCCCGGTGCGATTAATTGCGAGTGGACTAATTTGATGGACCACAACAATGCTTTGCGCATCCGCACCGACGCGCGTGAATATTTGGCATCGCTGGGATTAACAGCGGACAAGCGTATCGTGACCCACTGCCAAAGCCACCATCGTTCCGGTTTCACTTATCTAGTTGGCAAAGCAGTAGGATTAAATATTCGCGGCTACCACGGCTCCTGGGCGGAATGGGGCAACCATCCGACCACACCGGTTGCCCAATCAGTAGCCCAGCCTTTGGTGTAATCTGAATCCGAATCTTAATAAATTCGGGATAATAAAAAGCCGCTGACATCAGCGGCTTTTTATTGCCCAAAGTTTGTTGGCAGCGGTTGGCAATCAAAATTGTTGTTTAATAATCCATTTACAACAATTGTTTCATAGCTACACAGCGCTCATCTTCCTGCACTTCCACCCGCAGGCTACGGTATACCAGCGGATGCGAAGCGCGCGCCTGGTCGCGTGCTTCGGTCAAACGCGCAACAGATCCAGCAGTGCAGCCACGCAAAAATATGCCGCGGAAGAAACCTAACATAAAACGCTCTTCGTGAGTTACGCTCATTTCCGGCAGGGCTGCCAACAATTTGGGAACATAAACGCTACGTAATTGCGGCTGGGAAAATGGTAAATAATTTGCCATAACCAAACGCATAGTCGCCAGTTTATAGGTTTGCTCCGGTGCGATAATCTGCGTAAACCAGTTTGCTTTCACTTCCGGTTGCGGGCGCACTACTTCGCTGACCAGTGCCATTTGCACACCCGTATCAGAACTATCTTTTTTCTGCTCAGCGACGGTCAACGCGCGATAATCTTTATATTGGTATTGATTCAACCGTACAATCAGTGCCCAGCGACGATCCTGATCCAATACCAGCCCGGCAAGCTTTTTATCGCCAGATTGCTTTTTATCCTCCATTAATTGGGCGCGCATCCAAGCCAAGGCATGAGCGCTGGACGCGGAATACACATAGTTATCAAACCAGAGTTTTTGTACATCGGAGCCCGCTACGGCGGCATTCATATTGGCAAAGGTAAGTTGCTCTAATACCTGCTGTGCACCGGCCAAAGTTTTTTCCGGGACTTCCATTAACTGCACATAATCGCGCGCTAATTTTAATTTGCCAGTAAGCGCTGCCACCACTTCCACCCGAGTTTCCTGCACACTGTGACGCGCTGCCAGCGCAAGATATTCAGTGAGCGGCAGGCGCGCATCTACAACTTCATCCCACAGGTTTTGCCAAAGCATAATACGCAGGCCCGCATCAAATAAATTGATATGCTCGCGCACGACTTGCATGGATTTTTTATCCAACTCTACCCGGACATAGCCCCAATCGTCCACATTGGGGAAGACCAGATCCGGGCAAGGCAAACCTTTTGCTTCTGCCACAGGAGTAGTAGCGCCGGTATAGGTCACCGGTAAACTTCCCAGCAGTTGCGCTTGCCCGGACCGAATTTTATAAAAACCCAATTGCACGCGCTGTTCGCGCAACACAGATAAATCGGCCGGTGCCGTTTGTTGCAGCGCAAGCGAGGCAATAGTGGAATTATTCGGATCGCACTGATACTCCACGTTAATTTTATTTAATCCGGCTTGCGCCAACCAGGTTTGGCTCCAGTCGGTTAAATCCCTGCCTGATGCACGCGCGATCTCATTTATAAAATCAGCCTGCCTGGTATTCTGGTACGCGTACTTTTTCAAATAACTAGCCACACCTTTGCGGAAATTTTCTTCGCCCACCAGCTGCGCCAATTGTTTCAATACCGATGCGCCCTTGCCGTAGGTGATACTGTCAAAATTGGTGAAGGCTTCAGCGGTGTTTATAATCGGCAGCTCAATCGGGTGGGTGATGACTTGCTGATCCATGGTGTAGGCCAGCTGTTTATAGTTGGAATAAAAAATATCCCAGACATCCGTACCAAATTCACTTGCCTTGGACTGTTGCAAATAGGCCATATAGGTAGCAAAACTTTCGTTCAGCCACAGGCCGTTCCACCACTCCATAGTCACCAGATTACCAAACCACATATGCGCCATCTCATGGGCGATCACATTGCCATGGCGAATGCGTTCTACCCTGGTTTTTACACCGCGGCTGACAAAGGTTTCATTAAAGGTGACTGCCCCCAGGTTTTCCATGGCGCCGCTATTAAAGTCGGGCACCACCAATTGGTCGTATTTTACAAAGGGGTATGGCTGTTCAAAATATTCATTAAAAAAATCGAAACTCTGCCGGGTAAATAAAAACCATTCCTCGGGATTTACGTATTGGGCCATTTCCTGCCGCGCAAACAAGCGCAGCGGCACACTGCCGGAATTATCCTCCCATACACGATAGGCGCCTGCATGCAGTGGAAAAATATAGGAGGGAATGCGTGCGGTTTGCGGAAAATCCCACACTTGCTGCGCACCATTGCGGGTAATTTTTTGTTCGCGTAAGGCCGAGACAACTTGCCAGCTTGCGGGCGCGGTAACCTGCAATTTATAAGAGGCCTTCATATCCGGCTGGTCAAAATGCGGATACATTTTATTGGCGTTGTAGGGCTCACAATTGCTATAGAGATAAACATTGCCCGTCGTTGGATCTTTAAACCTGTGCAGGCCATCACCCGCTGTGGCGTAGGGGCGTTCGTACTCGATCTCCAGGATATTTTTGCCCGCGCGGAATAACTCCGGAGCAAATTCGATAAACCATTTTTCATAGTGCCACGGAATTGCCGCGCCATTGAGGCGCACCGCTTTTATAGTGCCACTGTCAAAATCGACGGTAACGGGTGCGGTATTATTTTTGGCCAATTCAAAATGAATGATCGACTTGCCGGTAAAAAATGAGTTTGTTTCGTCCAGGGTAAAGACCAGGTCGTAATCAACTTTGGTGATCTGTTGCGCTCGCTGCGCTGCATAAGCCTGGTCAAGTGAAGCCTGGGCGACACGGGTGAGTGGTGCGGATGATGCGGGCACGGTTTGCCGGGATTGATTACAGGCACCGAGCAGCAGGGTACAGATTAATAAAGGGCTTAACAGCCGAACCCTTAAGCCGGATATTTTGCTGGCATTATTATTCATATCGTTCAAGCGCTCCGTCGTCATATAACAAAGAAGAGATGAGTCTTTGCAAGACACAGATGAAAGCCCGATTTTGAATGGCATGCTTTCAGTGCGGCGCCGTCAATACTCCATAAAGAATAACCAGTGGGTAGCCGATAGCGACAGCCCAGGTAATGAATAAGTCTATTCTATAGGCGAGCTTTTCTACGCCCTTTTTCATCAAACAAACAATCATTACACTACTTAACAGGCCGATCCCTAC
>JAJQJO010000400.1 GCA_021323495.1 Cellvibrio sp.
CGAACCTCCATCAACAAAAAACATCATGCGCCAATTTCATAAATTATGGGAATGAGCTCGCACATAATGCAATGCAAACGGAATTCTTGCAGGACTGGACTAAAAATTGCTGGACTCGTTCGACTTGTAACCCCCGCAAACCTGCATATTGATTGGAGTAAGCCATGGAAACCCCCCGGCTAAACGATTCCCACCCCAACAAAGACAAGATGCCCAACCTCGATGGCATACGCGCATTAGCTTGTATCTTTGTAATTTTGTCCCATATGCCTTGGCCAATTTACATTGGCTTGATCGGATCAGTCGGCGTAGGCGTGTTTTTCGCCCTGAGTGGCTTCCTGATGAGCTATCTCTACGCGCGCAGCGATTGGGATTCGACCGCCGTCGTCAAATACGGTATCGCCCGCTTCTCGCGCATCGCACCGATTTACTGGCTGGTTGTCAGCGTATGTATTTTACTCAGCCAATTTACCCCCAGTGATTTTCCCTTGCGGATCGAAGGACTCACCAGCATCGCCCGACACTATATGTTCAGCGGTAACGTGAGTATTTTCTGGTCCATTCCGCTTGAAGTTCAGTATTACGTGTTTTTCCTGTTTGTCTGGTGGTGCATCGCCAACCGCAACCACCTGGCGTTCGCGATGCCGCTGCTTATCCTGGTGTGCGCCCTGCTGATGCTGACCCACAGTTACTGGCCCAACCTTAGCGTTCCCGATAAATTGCATTTCTTTTTAGCGGGTACTATTGCCGGCTTATTACCGCGCAAAAGTTGGGAAGGCAAGCAAAGCCGCATTATTTTGTGCATGCTGCAAATAGGCGCACTGGTGGTGATTTTCCTACCCATGGTGCTCTTTGATACGACTGACGCACTCTACAATTCAATCGAGATTAGCATGGCCTTTGGTATTGCTATCTACCTCTTGTCTATTACTTCCGGCTGGACTGCATTGCTGTTTGCCTCGCCCTGGATGCGCAAAATTGGCCAGGCCAGTTTCTCGATTTATTTGATGCACGTGCTGGTGTTTTATTTTGGCGCCCATCTGTTGGGGCTGAACCACACCGAATATGCGCACCTCTGGTTGCCACTGGGCGTGGCTGGGCTGGTTCTGCCGATGATCGCCTCCCACTATATTGAAATGCCGTTGCAACGCATGACCCGTAAATTGCTCGAAGCAACCCTGCCCGGAAGATCTTCACGCGCATTGCCCCAGACAAGCTAATCCCTTTTGTCTTCCCCTGAGCAAGGATGCTTACACTTCTAAATCACGCCACTGGTATACAAGCTGGCCAACTTATAGTTTAATCGACAACAACAATAGAAACCCTCCCGATGGGTAGCTACGCAAGTAGTTGCCCTTTTTAATTTTAATAACGGAAATAATCTATGAAGGTTGCGCATTTACTTGCTCTCTTTTGCGCGAGTTATTTATTAATAAACCCTGCTCACGCAGAAAGCGTGGACTTTTATCAATTCAATTATGAAGGTAAAGACAGCGTATTTGCCCAACAACCCAAGCGCGGCCAATTCCAGAATCCGATCCTCGCCGGGTTTTATCCCGACCCCAGCATTACCCGTGCAGGTGATGATTATTATTTGGTGACCTCGTCTTTTTCTTACTCACCTGGCGTACCGATTTTTCACAGCAAGAATTTGGTGAACTGGAAATCACTCGGCCATGTATTGGTTACCCCAAAGCAGTTACCGCTGTATAAGCAACAAACCTCACGCGGTATTTACGCCCCCACTATTCGCTATCACGACGGGACTTTTTATCTGATCACTACCTTGGTAGATGTACGGGGTAATTTTATCGTTACCGCCAAAGATCCTGCGGGTCCCTGGTCCGATCCCATTTTATTACCGGAAGTCGGCGGTATAGATCCGGATCTATTCTTTGATGAGGATGGGCGCGTTTACATCGCCCATAACGATGCACCTCCTGGCGAGCCACTTTATGAAGGTCATCGTGCGATCTGGCTGTGGGAATTTGATGTTAAAACAAAAAAAGTGATTAAAGAATCGCGCCGGTTGATTGTCAATGGCGGCACTGATTTGGCTAAAAAGCCAGTCTGGATTGAAGCACCGCATATCTACAAAATAAATGGTTGGTATTATTTACTGTGCGCCGAAGGTGGTACAGGCTATAACCACTCGGAAGTTGTATTTCGCACAAAAGATTTAACCAAACCATTTGTGCCCTATGCTGGCAATCCGATTTTAACCCAGCGCGATTTGGATATTGATCGCCCCAACCCCATTACGACTGCAGGCCATGCCGATTTAATCCAAACCAAAGAAGGTGAATGGTGGTCGGTATTTTTAGCCACTCGCGCCTATGATAAAACTCTTTACAACACTGGCCGCGAAACTTTTTTATTACCCGTTAGCTGGAAGGATGGATGGCCAGTTATTGTGGAACCAGGCAAAGAAATACCTTATCAGCTCAATGCACCCCAAATTTCCAGAGCCAACAAAAATGCAGAACCCATGACTGGAAATTTTAGTTGGCAGGATAATTTTTCCGGTAAAACATTGCAGCATCACTGGGTCAGCTTGCGCACTGCTGATCCGGTTTTCTATCAATTGCAAAAAAACAGTGTCCAATTACAAGCGCGAGGCATTGGCCTGGATGAACTTGAACAACCTGCGTTCCTTGGGCGTCGCCAGCAACACACCCACTTCAAGGCCAGCACCAAACTGGCGATACCAGCAGAAAACACCTCCGCCGGGATAGTCGCCTTCCAAAGCGAAACTGCACATTATTATTTTGGTGTGAAAACTGTTAATGGAAAGGTGCAGCTGTTTATCGAACAAGCTAACAAAAGTGCACCGAAAATTATCCATACAAGCTCACCGGTGGACATTGATAAACACCTGACGCTGGAGCTTGAAGGGAATGCGGGAACGATCAGCTTTTATTATTACGACAAAAAAGGGAATAAAAAACCTGCATTGGAAAAAGCTGATGCAAAAATCCTCAGCACCGAATTGGCAGGAGGATTCGTGGGAACATTGTTAGGTATCCACGCGAGGGCGGAATAATGCGCAGGCTGTTACTTTTCTGCATTGTTTTATTGATTGCACCAGCCGCTCTTGCATTGGGCGAAAAATCCTGGCTGGCAAAATCGGCAAGCAGCAATTTGACATTGATCGATGAGAAAAATACGGCCGAATTAATTATCGATAGCAATGAGTTTCCCGGCGTCGTCCGCACCGCTAAAAATTTACAAGCCGACATCGAGAAAGTCTCCGGTAAAAAACCGGCATTGCACAATCTTGTCGATGAAACGAACAAAGAAATTGTATTGATAGGCACCCTGGGCAAAAACACATTAATCGATCAACTGG
>JAJQJO010000064.1 GCA_021323495.1 Cellvibrio sp.
GCCATGTTTGCCTGATCCTTGAACCAACGGCTGCTAAAATCCCAACCGGACTCCGCCGCAGCGCGAATGTCACGGTATTTTTCAATGGAAAGACGATGCGTGATTATCAAATCAACATCTTCTTTGTACGCCTCAGGCCGCGGTGCTGCACGCTTGTCCCAGTAACGGTTCATAATCGAACCGTCGGGCAATAACACCACCCGCCTTGACGCCGGTGACGCTGGCGTAAGGGCTGATGCACCAATCATCCAGAAATCGTATTCCTTTTGTAATTGCACAAGATACTTTTCCAGAGTTCCTTTACCGCGCCCTTCTTCCAACAGCTTTACCATTAACGAATAAAAAGGCGGCTGTGATCGGCTGAGGTAATAGGTGCGATTGCCATTAGGGATAAAACCGAGCGTATCAATCAGATAGGAGAAATTATCCACCATATTTTCGATTAGATCCCAGCGGCCTGACGCTTGCAAACCCAGCATTGTGAAATAGCTATCCCAATAATAAATTTCGCGGAATCGACCACCGGGAACTACGTAGGGTTTAGGAAGCGGAACCAGCGTACCGCTATCAATCACTGCTGTCGGTTGGCGGACCAGCGCACCCCACAATAAGTTCATATGTTCCACTGCATCCCTGGAGGGATTAGCGACAAAATGCGGCGCGTTTTCCATTACAGAAGCGCTTGCCGATCCAGTGGAACTATTCAATGGCACCTTGAGATTATCCAATGGCACTTTGAGATTATCCAATGGCACCGCGAGATTATCCAACGGCACCGCGAAATTATCCGCGACAAACTCCTTTAAATTAAAATCCGGCTGGCTTTTACTGTTGTGGTAATTTTCCAGTATTGTTGCATCGTTATAAAGGGGGATAGCATCCACAAAAGTTTTTGAATCAGTAAATATTCCCGACAATTGAACTGCGATAAAAAAGTCACCGAAGCGTTTATCCGGGCTAGCCAGATTTATTGACGCGGTCTCGAATTTGTCAAGCGCAGGTTTTTCAGAGTCTGTATTCCCGATATGTGCACAGCCCACGCATAACATTAGTAATGCAATATACGCATAGCATATGAATCGGGTTTTCATAATCAATCCTCAGTTGCCGGCGCGAAAGGCATCACCAATACAATAAATTTGGCTTTTTTAAAAATATTGGATGCTATTAATGATGCGCAGGGTTGAAACATTTATAACCGGTAGCCATCTCTGTTTTTTGAACTTCTTTTTGAACTTCGGCAATTCAATTACCGGGACTCAAATTGTTAATTCATCAAATGCACTGTTATTCAAACTTTTTATTTTTCACACTTTTCAGGAGAACTTATCATGTCATTTAATCATCTGGATTCTGACTGCATTGAACACTGTTTAGCTTGCTACCAGATTTGTTATTCCACGGCCATGAATCACTGTTTGGAAATGGGAGGAAAACACGTGGCACCTGATCACTTCACCCTGATGCTCAACTGCGCCAAAGTTTGCGAAACCTGCGCAACTTTGCAGATGACGAATTCATCATTCAGCTTTCACATTTGTAAACTTTGTGCAGAAATTTGCGAAGCATGCGCAACAAACTGCGAAAATATAGGGGAAATGGAAGATTGTGTAACCGCCTGTAAAAAATGCGCTGAAAGCTGCCGTGAAATGGCAGCCTGATTTGCTCCCCGCTTGCGCAGCGGAGAGCAATCTGCTGCGCAACCCTAGCGTCGGTCATAAAACCCTACAAAATAGCTGCTCGACAATACATGTCCCTGCATGGATTCAATCAACTCTTCGCGGGTGCTGCCTATAGGTAAATCCAGCGTGGTATCAAGCGCAAACACCTGGAAATAATAACGATGGGGAGGATCAATTGGCGGTGGATTAGGCCCAACATAACCGATTGAACCGTAATCGTTCTTACCTTGCATCGCGCCGTCAGGCTTGGCCAACTCGGGGAGCGGTGGAATTCCTTTTGGCAATTCCAGTACCTCGGCAGGCAGGTTGTAGAGCAGCCAATGCACAAACGGAGGATTTTCAGCTACGTTTGGATCTTCCATAATAATGGCATAGCTTTTGGTTCCTTCTGGCCCGGCAGTCCACTTGAGCGGAGGGGAAATATTTTCACCTTCAGCGGCATAGGTGCGCGGAATAAATGTTCCCGGTGGGAACGCTGGCGATTGCAACGAAAGGGAATTTTGGTTGCTGCTACCCACCAGTTGAAACGCCAGATTATTGGTGTGAGGTTCTTCGGGTAAAAGCGGATCTCCATTCACTACCCGAATATCGGTGTTCGAGGAATTGGTGGGTGGCCCAAGTGGTTTGGTGTTTTGGCTTGAACCCGTATAGGCAATTCGATAAATAATACCGTTGGTATCATCCGCCAATAATAACGAACCATCTTTCGCCTGGGCTAATCCGGCCAGGCGTCCATAATGAACCCATTTATCTTTTTTCTGTGCCAGGAATCCTTGCGCGAATGCTTCAAATTTCACTGGCTTCCCGCCCGCAAATTGGATGCGCGTCACTTCGTATCCCGCAGGTGGTTTGCGGTTCCAGGAACCACGCAGCGCGACAAATGCATCGCCACGATAATCTTCCGGGAATTGTGTACCCGTATAAAAAATCATCTGCATCGGGGCGGCATGCGGGGTGTAAAAACCCAGCGGCTCAACACTGCGCGCAGCCCATTCCTGCATGGTGATATCACCGGGTGGTTCATCTTGCGGATTAAATTTCCCGTCGTCGTAAACATAGGGCCAGCCATATTGTTTGCCTTGCACAATATGGTTCAGCTCTTCGTATTGCTCATTGTCGCCCAGCCAATCAATGCCGTGGTCCATACCATAAAGCTCGCCGGTATCTGGCTCGAAATCAAAACCGATGGTGTTGCGTAGTCCTGAGGCAAAAATTTTGCGCGCAGTACCATCGGTATTCATTTGCAACATAGTTGCACTTTCAGGATTGGTCTCATCGCAGGCATTACAAGTGGAGCCGACAGAAACATATAATTTTCCATCCGGACCAAGCGCAAGGGTTCGATTGGGATGCTGGCCTCCGTCAGGTAAATCGTCAACAAAACGCTCGAGCGGCGATAATTTTCCATCCGGCAAGATAGTGGCTTTATAGAGATCATTTACCGTAGCAAGATAAACATCATTCCCTTCAATCGCGATGCCGTGCATGCCCGGCCTGTTGGCGACTACCTCCTGTTGTTCAGCCACACCGTCCTGATTGGCGTCGACCAGCTTTATCACGTCTCCCAACTCGCGCCGGGTAACGTATACAGCGCCATTGTCTGCCACCGCAATCATGCGCGGGTTTATCAGGTCTTGTGCAAATACATTAATTTCAAATCCTTTGGGCAAGGCAATCTTCGCCAAAACGTTTTCGGTTGCAATCTTTTTCGGTTCCAACACATGACCGACAACAGTGACATCTGCAGCGCGGGGATCTTTTAATTGCGCCGATACGGGTGGTACAGCATAGGATTTCAATGAGCAGATAATGGACAAGCCTAGCGCGATAACAAACATTTTTTTTATATGCATGGCAAACCTCCCAGAAAGCTGGATGGCAAAAGGAGCGCAGATTTTAAAATAAATAGAAATCGAACTATGTTGGGCAGAACACACAAGCGCAACATTTGTTGTTCTTATGTGTGGTCGATCGTACAGATAGAAACTTGTTAATTTCACATTCTTTTTAGCAAAAGAAGCCTCGCCCACCGCTGGTGGCACACAACATCTGAACCATTGGCATTAAAAATATCAATTTAATCCTGGGCATGCTTTATTTCAGGATAAGTTTTAAAAAATGGATTTTAAATTAGGAAATTTTTAGCGACGAAAACCTGCGAGGAAAAGATATGTGGTGGCAAGAAAACATGTGGTGGATAACCGGCTTCCTGATTGTCACTGTTATTTGCATTGTGGTTATGCTGATGAGAAATAGCAGGGCCAAAACCGACACAGTCCTTCGTTCCGAGCACGACACGGTCAGGAATAGCGTATCGCTAAAACCCAAAAAGGATACTACCAAATTAGATTAGAAAACCTGGAAGAAATTTTTCTAATACTAAAGAGCAGATGCACGATGCAAAATATTGAAGCGGTAATCCAATTTCTCAACCAGCGCGAATTATCGGTAACTACCGCAGAATCATGCACAGCCGGATTGGCGGCAGCGATGATGGCAGATATCTCTGGCTGTGGCACAGCGCTGCAGAGTGGATTCGTGGTGTACACCGAAGAGGCCAAACACAATTATCTCAATGTCAGCTTGCAGACCATCCAGACATTCGGGCTTACCAGCGAAGAAGTAGCAAAAGAAATGGCGATTGGTGCGCTCCATAAAAGTTCTGCCGATATTGTTCTGGCCATTACCGGCACCGCTGAATCAGATGACGACCTAAACGGAGTGATATGTTTCGCTTATGCAGTGCGGACTCCAAACGGTTATCGCCTGTTAAGCGAATCCAAATCGTTCAACGGTGACCGTAACCAGGTTCGCCGGGCGGCGGCCACCCATGCCCTGGTTTCCCTGCCGGTTGTTTATGAAAAAATACAGTCCTATCCGGAAATTCCCTCGCCCTGATTTTTCCGGTGTGGTGCCCATTTATGATTGACCAAATATTCATAGCCATTACCGGTATCTGTGCCGTTTGGTTTAGCCAGGACAAAAAGTCCAACGTACAAAAATACGCCTGCCTGTTCGGTCTTGCAGGCCAGCCTTTCTGGTTTTATTCCAGCTATCAGGCAGCGCAATGGGGAATTTTTATCCTGAGTATTTTTTATACCTTTGCCTGGTTCAAAGGGTTTTATCAGTTCTGGATTAAAAGGGAAGAAACCCGGTAACAAATATCATTGCAGAAAAAAAGGCAATAAGATTTTACTTCAACACCAGGGTTGTTTAACGAACAGACAATGATTCAGGCAAAAAAATAGATTGGTGTCTCCTTGGTAATTCAGCATAGGGTGCGGCCATGGCAACTCGTATTAACGCTGATAAATACTCCCTCTTACTGACTACAGTAGTAGCCTATAAATTGGTAATCAATACTGGAGTATTGGCCATGAAAATATCAAGGTTTTTATTGCGCTCCGGTCTGCTCGCCGGGTTGGTCGTTATAGGCCGGAATATATTTTTACCGCCAACACCGACGCCGGCAGAATTACTGAAACAAATCGATATCCGCTGCCTGGCGGCATTGCAATCAACCCGGTTAGCCCTTGAGAAATCCAACGCCTCACTGTTGCATGCAATCGTACAACGCCTCAGTGAAGATTTGCGCCACGAGTATGAGCAATCAAGGAAAATATCTATCGCCGAACTCCAGGATAATCCGGGCATAGCCGCAGGAATGGTACCCTTCCTGGTTGATTATGATTACAACGAGGACGCACCTTTTGATTTGGTATATGCCCAACATCAACTCAACGAATGCGACGGGATAATAGCGATGCTTCACCATACTGCCCAGCAGGCAGATAATGGCCTTAAGGACATTGCGTTACGGACCCTCATCATTTTTTTACGCTATCACACCGACCTTACGACCTTCCTGGAAAATTTTTTGACCGTCAACGAATATCGTATTCGCGAGCTTGCCTATCAGATTTGGGAAAGCGAAGGCAGGCCGGAAGGCGAAGCAGCACGTCACTGGGCGATGGCGGAGAAATTAGCAAATAGTCTCCCGGCCTCCGATTGGCAACTGGCGCTCGAACAAAAACGTTCACCGGTAAATTCGTTTTCCACATCGCCCCTGGTAAAAAACGGCTGTGATCCAGATATCTGAAACAAAAGCTCCTGATGCAAAAAATTCTGCAGCGGAATCCGCTGACACACCAGCCGCTGCGACAAATAGAAATTCTGATGAAACACTGCATATTGAAAAATAGCTCCATTTAAAAACCAATCAGCACTGATATGTCTGTTAGCGAACTGAATTTTTCTTGCGATATTTATAAATTGCATAGCGTTTTTATAAAATCCATCAAAACCGAGGGCATTATTATGGCAACCGCGCAAAAAAAATCAGAATCTCCAAAAAAAGCCACAAAACCCCAGGAAGCTACCGCTTTGCTCAGAGCAGACCACAAAATGGTGAGTATGCTGTTTGAGCAATACGAGAGCGCCAGGTCACGCCCCAAGAAAAAAGCCTTGGCCACGCAAATCTGTACTGAATTAACCGTACATGCGCAAATTGAGGAAGAAATTTTTTATCCGCAGGTCAAAGCTGCATTGAAAGATACCGAGCTGGTTCCCGAAGCTACTGTAGAACATGCAACCTTGAAAGATTTGATTATGCAGATAGAAGATGCCGAACCCGACAATGAAATGTATGACGCTAAGATCAAAGTGTTATCCGAATATGTGAAGCATCATGTAAAGGAAGAGCAAAACGAAATTTTTCCAAAAGTCAAAGCCAGTTCGCTGGATTTGTATGCATTGGGCGAGCAACTGGCCCAGCGTAAAGAAGAGCTTATGGCTGAATACTAAGGTCCGCAAGGGAAAAGAAAGGGATTTCTTTATTAACAAATATGCATGATCCAATTCCTCAAGCGCAATATTGTCGGCAGTTCCGGTTCGGTCATTGCATCCCTGAATTTTTCTGGCATTTAAGGAGGTAAGCAATGTCTTCTGAGCGGCGCTATCCGGTGGGCGCAGAGTTTACTGACAATGGTGCGCATTTCAGGGTGTGGGGACCCGCAGCAAAAAAAATAACGCTCGTTGCAAGCGCGCGGTCAGAGCAAGTAAAGGTGGTGATGACACCGGAACCGGATGGATACCACGCGTGCCATCTTCCCGGGCTAATTCCCGGCGCACTTTACCAGTTCCAGATCGACAATGATGAAACACTGTATCCAGACCCCGCGTCGCGCTATCAACCCTTTGGTCCACACGGTCCATCACGGCTTGAAAATGATGTGCACTTTGAATGGTCCGATGCGCGCTGGCAGGGATTAAGCAATGTAAACAATATTATCTACGAAATGCATGTAGGGACATTTACCCAGGAAGGGACATTCCTTGCTGCGGCGCGGGAATTAACCGAGTTAGCTGAACTTGGTATTACTGTAATAGAGCTAATGCCGGTCAACGAATTTGATGGCAACTTCGGTTGGGGCTATGACGGTGTGGCTTTGTTTGCGCCTTACCACGCCTACGGCACTCCGGATGATTTGCGCCATTTTATTAACCGGGCCCATGCAGTCGGGATTGGCGTTATCCTGGATGTTGTTTATAACCACGTAGGTGCGAGCGGTTGTTATCTCGGTAAATTTTCCCATGATTATTTATCCAAACGCTACCAGTCAGATTGGGGCGATGTTTTTAATTTCGATGCAAAAAATTGTGCTCCGGTGCGCGAATTCATTATCAGTAACGCAATTTACTGGATCAAGGAATTTCATTTTGACGGGTTTCGCCTGGATGCAACCCAACAAATTTTTGATGCGTCGGATGAACATATTATTTCCGCTATTGTAAGCGCCGCACGCGCCGCAGCAGGAAGCCGAAAATTATTGGTTATCGGGGAGAATGAACCCCAGCACAGTAAATTGGTAAAACCAATCCACGAACAAGGTTACGGCCTTGATGCCCTGTGGAATGACGATTTCCACCATAGTTGCAGGGTTGCGATGACAGGCAGGACCGACGCTTATTTTACCGATTACAAAGGCGAAGCCCAGGAATTTATTGCCAGCGCCAAGTATGGGTTTTTATTTCAGGGCCAATGGTATAAGTGGCAAAAACAGCGGCGCGGAAGCGCTGCCCTGAATTTGCCACCACAGGCATTCGTACATTATTTACAAAGCCATGACCAGGTTGCCAACGGTGGCCGGGGTAAACGCATACACCAATTAACCCATCCCGCACTGCTGCGAGCGCTGACAGGATTATTATTACTTGCCCCACAAACACCGATGTTATTTCAAGGGCAGGAATTCGGGGCATCATCACCGTTTATTTATTTTGCCGACAACAATAAAGATTTAGTCGAAGCGGTAGCCAAGGGCCGAAATGAATTCCTGCACCAGTTTTTGTGCCTGGCAACACCAGCGATGCAAAGCTACCTTTATCGACCTGAAGATATAACTGCGTTCAAGCTGTGCAAATTAAATCTGGATGAGCGGAAAACCAATGCAGATATTTACCGGCTGCATAAGGAATTATTGCAATTACGGCGGACAGATCCTGTTTTATCCGGACTGGACTACAGCCACACTGATGGCGCCGCGATTTCATCTTCCCTGTTTGTGCTTCGGTTGTTTGCGTCCACCCCCGATAGCGACCGTTTGCTCCTTGTCAATATGGGGCGCGATCAATTGCTCTCCCCCGCACCGGACCCTTTGCTTGCCCCCCATGAACAACATGACTGGACATTATATTGGTCGAGCGAATTCCCCCAGTACGGCGGGCACGGTGCATGCGAAATATCCACCCGGGAAGATTGGTTAATGCCGGGCATGTCCGCTGCATTACTAAAACCAATTGCTATTTCACACCAGAATCTGGATGAAGGGATTAAAAATGACTAATTTAATTTCTCGTATCGTTTCCTGTGATAATCATGACGATGAAGAATCCACGATCCGGCGCGAATGGATCGCCACCAATGGCCTCGGCGGTTTTGCGTCGGGCACCCTGTCCGGCAGTGTGACCCGTCGCTACCACGGCCTGCTAGTCGCCGCGCTGCCAGCGCCCTTGGGGCGGACCGTAATGCTCAGTCGCCTGCAAGAAAAATTTAATATTGACAATGAAACTATTTTTCTCAATGACCAGGAGTTGATTGATACCCCGATTGCCAAAGCCTGTTTATACCTGAAGGAATTTCGGCTCGATATGGGCTTGCCCGTATGGGTGTACGAAATAGGTAAATTTACCCTGGAAAAACGCATCCTGTTACAACGGGAGCGCAATACCGTATTGATTAATTACACATTGTTAAATGGTCCGTCCGCGCTCGATATGGAATTGCGCCCTGCGGTACATTTTCGCCCACTGGAAGCACCGGTAGACCAGGACCGGGTAACTATTTCTGACTATACGCTTACCACCAAAGACAATATCTATCGGATACAAGGTGGGGAATATCCGCCGTTGTTAATGCACATTGTGGGCGATGAACCTTCGTTTACGATCGACAACCGCAAATGGGACAATATTTATTTCAGGTTGGAATATGAGCGCGGCTATCCATCAGTTGGCAAACATTGGAGCCCGGGATTCTTCAACCTGAAATTACATCAAGGCAAATCCATAACGGTAATGGCGACCACCGAAGCACTGGAAAATCTTCCAACCTCATTCGAGCAAGTCTTCACTGCGGAAATCGAACGCCGGGTGAATTTACTCGCGGCCGCGCCCCGTCTTAACGATGCAGAATCAGCCGAATTAATACTGGCAGCCGATCAATTTATTATTACCCCTGCAGGCAGGGCGGAAGAAACCAAACGCGCGCTGGCGGCGGGTGAAGAAGCAAAAACAATTATCGCCGGCTATCATTGGTTCACCGATTGGGGCCGTGACACCATGATCAGCCTGGAGGGGCTCACCCTCGCAACCGGCCGCCATGCCGAAGCGCGCCATATCCTGCGCACCTTTGCCAATTACGTGTGCGACGGATTAATCCCCAATATGTTTCCCGAACACGACAAAACCGGCCTGTATCACACTGCCGATGCCACCTTGTGGTTCTTCCATGCGCTGCACCGATACCTGAGCGTCACCGGTGACCGCGAAACGCTGCGCGCAATATTGCCCACATTAATTTCGATTGTTGATCACCATATTTCCGGCACGCGTTTTAATATCGGTATAGATCCGGATGATGGCTTGTTACGGCAAGGCGCCGAGGGATACCAGTTAACCTGGATGGATGCAAAAGTAGGCGATTGGGTGGTAACGCCGCGCCGCGGAAAAGCCGTTGAACTCAATGCACTCTGGTACAACGCATTGCGCTTGATGGAGCGATGGTTGCGCGAAGAAAAAGATGAAGCGCGCGCACAAACATTAAGTGGCTATGCCGAGCGTGCAAAACAGGCATTCAATAAACGCTTCTGGAATGCGGCGGCCGGTTATCTTTACGATGTTATCGATGGCCCCAATGGTGCAGATGATTCCTGCCGGCCAAACCAGATTTTATCAATCTCATTAAATTATCCCGTGCTTGATGTGGCCTATTGGCCATCGGTAATTAATACCGTAAAAGAACAATTGCTGACGCCGGTTGGCCTTCGCTCACTCTCGCCCCGCCACCCGGATTACAAACAAAATTATGACGGCGATTTATATACCCGCGATGCGGCTTATCACCAGGGCACCGTATGGGCCTGGTTAATCGGCCCCTACATTGATGCCTGGGTAAAAAATAATCCGGAAAACCGCACCAAGGTAAATACCTTGTTATCCGGTTTTTACCAACATATGAGCGAAGCTGGCATCGGCAGCATTAGCGAAATATTTGATGCCGAAGAACCTTTCACCGCGCGCGGATGTATCGCCCAAGCCTGGAGTGTAGCGGAGGTATTACGCTGCCTCGCCACCTACCGAACTGATAAATAAGGAACTGGTATGTTGGGATTTACCGCACTGGAGCTCGCCCGAATCCAATTTGGCTTTACCATCTCATTCCACATTATATTTCCGGCGATCACGATCGGGCTGGCGAGTTATCTCACCGTATTGGAAGCCAGTTGGTTGGCAACAAAGCGTGAAGTCTATCGCGACCTGTATCATTTTTGGCTGAAAATTTTCGCGGTTAATTTTGGTATGGGCGTTGTCTCCGGTTTGGTAATGGCTTATCAATTTGGCACCAACTGGAGCTATTTTTCAGATTTCGCGGGCAGCATTACCGGCCCGTTATTAACCTATGAAGTGCTTACTGCTTTTTTTCTTGAGGCCGGTTTTCTCGGGGTTATGTTATTCGGTTGGAATAAAGTCGGACCCGGCCTGCATTTAATGTCAACCGCAATGGTTGCCCTGGGTACGTTAATTTCCGCCTCCTGGATCCTCGCCTCCAATAGCTGGATGCAAACACCACAGGGGTTTGAAATTATTGATGGGCGCGCGGTACCCACCAATTGGCTGGAGGTTATTTTTAACCCGTCATTCCCGTACCGGCTTGCGCATATGAGCGTCGCTGCGTTTCTGGCGACGGCATTGTTTGTTGTTGGTTCGGCAGCCTGGCACCTGCTGCACAACAATAAAAACCGGCCGGTTAAAAAAATGTTTTCCATGGGTTTATGGATGCTTTTTTTTGTCGCACCTTTACAAGCAGTTATCGGTGATTTGCATGGGCTTAATACCCTCGAACATCAACCGGCAAAAATTGCCGCGATGGAAGGCCACTGGGAAAATGAGCCAGGGAAAGGCGTGCCGTTAACCGTATTTGGTTGGCCCGATATGGAGCGTGAAGAAACACGCTTTGCAGTAGAAATACCTAATTTGGGAAGCTTGATCCTCACTCATACATGGGACGGCGCGATACCAGCACTTAAAGATTTTCCGCGCGAAGACCGGCCAAATTCCACCGTCGTGTTCTGGTCGTTCCGGATCATGGTTGGCCTGGGCCTGTTGATGATTGTGATGGGAATCTGGGGCGCGGTATTACGTTGGCGGGCGCGCTTATGGAACGCCAGATTATTCCACCGCTGCGCATTAATCATGGGGCCTACCGGGCTTATTGCGATCCTTGCAGGTTGGTTTACTACCGAGATTGGCCGCCAGCCCTGGACCGTGTATGGAATTTTCCGCACTGCCGATTCGGTGTCCAACCACAGCGCCGAGCAACTCGGTTTCACCCTGATTTTATTTGTCCTGGTTTACACCGCCATCTTTGGAACCGGCATCGCTTATTTATTCCGTTTAATTCAAAAAGGTCCGCAACCATTTGAAGGACGGAAAGTGGAGCACGGTGGAGTTGGCCAGGAACGTACCCCAATGCGTCCACTTTCCATGGCCCAAAAAACTGACCGCGATGATGCAACGAATTCGGATAAGGGAGATTAATTATGGGCATTGAACTCTCCGTAATCTGGGCGATTATTATCCTGTTCTCGATCATGATGTACATCATCATGGATGGCTTTGATCTCGGGGTCGGTATTCTCTATCCATTTTTTAAAAACAAGGAAGAGCGCGATATCATGATGAATACCGTTGCGCCGGTATGGGATGGCAATGAAACCTGGCTGGTGCTGGGTGGTGCAGGTTTA
>JAJQJO010000065.1 GCA_021323495.1 Cellvibrio sp.
ATACCCCAGGAATCCAGACAGTGTTAATGCCTGGCTGATCCTGGCAACAAGCTACATTTCAACGTAAGTCGGGTCAATTTTGCGTTTGTATTGATGTTGCATGCAGCGAAATTACGAAGAGCCTGGATCAGGTATTCCAGAGCATTATTTTCCTGCGCATAAAAAAGCGGCCGAAGCCGCTTTTTATTATTTACCCGAATACCCAAACCCGCGAATTACAACCCGGGCGTTTGCACTTGTACAACCGTCGTTGCTTGCCTTAGCCCGGTAAGGTCCTTAAAGGCAATGGCTCCCAGGTAACGACCGCCCGGTTGCAATCCGCTCCAGGATAAACCGACCGTCGCTGTTCCCCCCACATATACCTGGCTGGGCAACATCACCGTAAATTTGCCGGTGGCAATGCTGGATGGATTAACGATCCAACTGGATAATTTATGGCTCATAACAGCTCCCCCCTGGTAGGCAACAACACAGGCTTTATATTCCCCTGCTGCCGGGTTCAGCAACTGCACCTCTTCGGAAGAACCGGCGTTGCCCGAGTAGATAAAATTGCCATCGGGCGCAAGTACACCCAGGTCATTATCATCGTTCGCATTACTGACATCTTCATTGCGTAAAACAAAGCGTGCGACAAGGGTACCCGCAGGAACATTGAACTTATGTATTTTTACCGAGGGTGTATCCACTCCAGCAGTACACACCGTTTTCAGGGCGGCAGAATTAAGCTGATTAGGTTGAAGGCTCGCGGGATCCGACAAGGTTACATTGACGAGGCCCGCTTTATCGGCAGTCATCCGGCCTGCAAAGTTGGTATTCACCGTGATCAACCGCGTCCCTGAAACAGTATTTCCTGAGATTAAAGCTGGAGATGTCACCGCTTTACCGACGCGGAGGTTAATCGGGCTCTTGACCTTATGCGAGCCATCACTCCAGGTCAAGGAGCCATAACTCCAGACCATTTCCGGCGCCGACACCTTACTCACTTTCAGTGTGAATGACCTGGTTTCACCTGCTGCCAGAGTTAATATTGACGGAGCCACCACTACATTGAACCCCTCGGGTACCACCAGTTCAGGCGTGTAAGTGGACAGATAACCACTTACGTTGGTCACTCTGCGCGTTACCGTAACAACTCCGGTGACTGCACCCACCGTGATGCTCGGTAAATTCAGGTTGTAGGTTTCATCCAAAGTACCGATCGCCGGATCAGCGCAAATAGCCGGATCTGCCAATGATGCTTTACTGACCTTACATAAATAGCGAATCCAGTCCAGCGCGCTCGCGTCATAGACCAGGCCGGGGTCAGTCGCTTTGTCAGGAGCAATGTGCCCTGCACCTTGCGCCCAAGGCAAAAGGCCATTTTGCAAACCGGCCAAGCCATCATCCAACGTAGAAAATGCCGTCGTCATTAACGCCGATTTAATGGCTGCAGGAGACCAGTCAGGATGCGCCTGTTTCAATAATGCAGCCACCCCGGCAACATGCGGGCTCGCCATGGAAGTGCCCTGGTAAGACGCAAACTCCGCCGGTGGCACCAGGCTGCCATCCACCAGCGCGGCATGTTGCGCGGGTGTCAAATCTGCAGTCACCCCGGCGATCACATCTACACCAGGCGCGGTGAGATCCGGCTTCAATAAATTGCTATCCCCCTGGTTAGGTCCGCGCGAACTGAAATCCGCGATAACAGGAGCTGGTTTGACCGCCCGGTAAAAAACACCAATCTGCGCGGTGCCAGAACCTTGCATAGCGGCAGCATAGGCTTTGATAGCTGCTCCATCGGCAGCCGTAACATGCACAGTCGGTACCGAGTGCTGTTCGGCAACCAAGCCTGCACCCGTATCTACCAGAATCATACCCACGCCGCCTGCGGCCAGCACCGCCGCACTTTTTTCCACCCGCGCATTGGTGCCACGAGTACAAATCACAATTTTACCCGCCACCTTGGCAGGATCCAACGCGGGCAAGCCATTGCTATTCAGGAAGCATAAATTCGCGTTTGACGTAGTCGCGCTAGCGCTTTTGGCGTCCGAAGATAAAATCAGGGGGGCACTTACGGGTGATGCATTAAAAGAAGCACCCGAATACCGGGTGCCGTCACCCAGGGTTACGTCAGCTTTCAGGCTTCGATCATGAGTGGAGGCAGCCACCGTGGTTAGCCATGGACTGACATGCGCAACGGTATTGGCAGGCCCGGAATTTCCTGCCGATGCCGCCACAAAAACGCCCGCCATTGATGCCTGCAAAAATGCTTGTTCGACAGGATCATTTACCGAAGTCTGGCTGCCGCTAATGGAGTAATTGATAACATTCACCCCATCCTGGATGGCCTTTTCAATCGCAGAAACAGAGTCACTGGTCCAACATGAATTATTACTGCCAGTGCCGTCATCAGCCTCCGGGTCAACATAGGTCCAACACACCTTATACATCGATAAACGTGCCCTGGGCGCCATACCCGAGGCACCGCCAAATTGTGTACCACCAATAGTCACTGGATTGTTTTCATTGCCGCCCGCTGTTGACGCAACATGAGTGCCGTGGCCACCCTGCCCGGTAGTGCCACCCAATGAATCACGCGGCGAATCAGCAAAGTCAGTCCAGTGCACGGTTTCACCCGTGGCTTTGAAGCCCGCATTAAAGAACTGCGCACCAATCAGTTTGTTATTGCAATGTTTGGCAGCGCTAAAACCTGGCGCATTTACGCAGCTGCCACTCCACGCAGAAGGTGCGCTGTAAACGAGAGTCCCGGCTGGATTATGCGTAGGTTTATTGGCGATAACCCGGTCGGCAAAGGCCGGGTTCTCTGGCCAAATACCGCCATCGATTATCCCGATGACTACATTTTCACCTTTGTTTAGCCCGGCAGGGACCAATTGTGACCAAAGCCCTCCAGGTGCTGACAGTCCCAAAAATTCGGAGGTACTAATGGTGTCCAGATGACGCACTTCATCCACCTGAATATCTTTTACCAATTTGCTGGCCTTGAGGGTAGCTACCTCTGTATCGGTCAAGCTGGCCGCGAATCCATTCAACACTGTATTGTACGTTGCCACCACAGGCGCACCGGCAACTAAATTCAGCACATCTTGCCGCTGGTTTTTGAGGTGATTGATATACACCTGCACATTCAGGGATTGAAAATTAAATCGCTTTCCCGGTACGGGTTTGGTAGCAGCCAAGCCGTGGATATTACCGCTATAGCTAGCGGCAGGTTCGTCGGCAAGAGTCACAATGTATGTGCGGCGCTCTTCGGCCATTGCGTGAAAAGCCCATGCCTGTAAGAGTGAAAATAGAATTAACGATCTGATATGTAGCTTCATATTGAAAGTCCTTATCTGAAAGAAATGATTAACGCGAGAGCCTGATAATTACCCCACAAATCCAGGGGCGCGACGACGCAGGAACATACCGACGATCCCGACACCTAATAGAAATAACGTCGATGATTCTGGTACAGCAGTAACATTGATATTGTCGAGCGCGAATTGTCCTTTATCCGTGCCAAACGCAGTGCAATTAGTGTCGTTGTTATTACACGCGAAGCCATAAAAAAACACATAGTCAAATTGAGCCGCTGCAAAGATTGGATCTGTAATGTAAGAGTAAAAATTTAAAACGCCCCCGTCCAATCCGCTCAGATAAAAATCGTTAGCCAAGGAGCCGGAACCATCTGCCTTGTTGCCAAGAAGTCTTAAAATTAATGACGTATCCGGAACAAGATCGCCAAACGCCGCTACAAAACTGGCATCAAAACTATTGATTGAAAATGGCTGGTTGTTTAACAAACCCAGTGCAAGATAACCATCATTCAGCGCGGTAAAATAGTGGCTGGAATTATTGGTCGGGCAAACAATGCTGAAACAGGTATTGGCGACATCTGAACCATCCACAATCGCCCCCACCAAATCACCAGGTAATACATCAGCTTGATTTGACGCAGTGGAGAGCCATAGCCCGGACTCATAGAACTCGTCGCCATGTCCCAGTAGTGGCAGAGTGGTAGCAAAGCCAGAGTCGGTTAAATCATCAAATGTAATTACAGTTGCCTGTGAATTCATTGCCCCTAACATTACAGCAGCAACTACCAGACCTTTCCTTAAATGTCGCAACATAAATACCCCTTAAATAAAAGTGATTGAAGACACTAAAAACAACAAAAATAGAACATCTATATTTTCCTCTACAAAACCTCCTTAAATAAAATAAACGAGCAACAACCAAGCCAAGCACTTACGCTTTTTGTAATCATAGGGCTGTTAAGGCTTATGCGCATTTACCAGAAACGATAACTGTAAAGCTTGCCGTCATTGACAGACCAAACGGTCTGTTATCTAATAGCAACCGACCAAGTGGTCTGTTGTGTCAGACCCTGATTAATAATGGAGAAAAAGGAACTTCAACCCCGGAATGGCCCCGGCTGATTTCAGTATTGATTCAGTTTCCAGATGCCACTCTAGCCTCAGGTATGCAGGTTTTTGCTACCTCAAGAACCCAAAGATCGCTCAAGGAGCCCACCCCCTAATGAAAAACAGATTAAATTTATCGCACCCACATACGCCGCTATTGCAGAACTTTCCGACACTTGAGTTGCGCTCTCCCTATCACTTGTCTGATTTCCAGCCGTTTTCACTGGAGCTGATGAGCTATACCAGTAAGATCCGGACATTGGCGTTAACTTTTTTTATTGTGGGCCTGCTGGCAATCAGCAGCAGCCTTAGCTTTGAAGCCTGGCAACTCGCTCCCCATGTCACTGCAGAAAATGCCCTGCTGGAACTAGCCCAGGGCGGCTTTTTATTATTGGCCGCTATGTTCCAGGGCCTCCGCGCTTTTAATAGCCACGATTCCGGCTTAAAACGCGATATCCGCCTCGGACTGGCGCTTTTTGCTTTCGCACTTTTTCTACGCGAAGTTGATATCAATAAACTGGGCGACAGGGCTACCTGGGGTGCGCTGGAAAATATCCTGCGCGCAAGCGCCTTGCTAATGATGCTTGGATTTACCTTCCACATGTCGCGCCGCATCAAATCCTTCATTGCCAATATCAGCAAAATACTGTTGGCGCCGACGGTTGTGCTAAGCGTTCTGGCATGCGTCCTCTATGCCTGTGGCTGGCCGTTCGACCGGGAACTGTTCAACATCGATAAAGGTTTATCCAAATGGTTTGAGGAGACCCTTGAACTTAACGCTTGCCTGTTATTTTTATGCGCAGGTATGGTGGGCAATATCAAAACAGTTGTGGTAAAAATACAGGCGCCGTCGTTTTAACGGCGCCGTATCAGGCAAGTGTTTCACCGGGATGTCATGAAGTCCGATAACAATAAAGTGATTGCACACCCAAGAGATGACTATGGCTACTGAACGCAATGCTGAACAAACACGCACCCGCATCCTTGAAGCCGCGCGCGAAGAAATCTTCCAAAACGGATACCAGGGCATGCGTATTGACGCCATCCTGCAAAAAACCAGGCTGGCTAAAGGCGCGCTCTATCATTACTTTCCCAATAAATTAGCCTTGGGTTATGCGGTGGTAGATGAAGTATTGATGGGACATTTCCAGTCGGTGTGGGAAGATTTTTTCCAGAAACACAATGACCCGCTTACCACCTTGCAACAAATGTTTTTACAAAAGGCAGATTCATTTCAAAATGCCGCCTGTTTTAATGGTTGTCCTTTGAACAATTTGAACCAGGAGATGGCCGCTATTGATGAAGGTTTTCACCAACGGCTGGAAAAAGTATTTGAGGGTGCACATATGACTATTGTGCACGCACTTGAACAAGGCCAACTGGATGGTTTGGTGAGAAAGGATATAAATCCAGTAAAAATTTCAATGTTTATATTTAGTAGCTACCAAGGGATTATGGGGGCTGCCAAATGTATGCAGGCTCCGGAATTGTTAAGCGATCTATTCGGCACGCTGAATGATTACATTGATACGCTACGTGCACCGGAAAGCATCCAGAAAAAATACTAATATTCCTGCAAGATCTTTCATGAGCAGGGCTTCACTCGAAGCCCTTTTTTATTGCTGCACATTTCCTGATGTGACAACTGATCTAATGGCTGATCATCCAGGGGCGCATTGATGGGAACATTTTATTGCCGCCTGCGGTATACATTAAATTTGATTTGCGAATCGGTTTGTCCCCACAACCACAGCCCTTGCCATGTTTATGCTCGCGGCGCGCTTGCTGTTCCGCGCGATAGTCAGGGGTAGACAAAACCGGAGCGTGCATCGCTGTTTCGTTACGCGTATGGGCAGCACGGTTTTCTTTTTTCATAGCCAGAAATTCCGGTGCGACCATAATGACCCGCGCACTTAATTTGGAACACTTGGGGCAAGCTATGGGCTTGCTCGAATCGTCCATCGAAGCCAATTCATAAAACAGACCGTGGTCTGCGCATTTGTAGTCGTAAACTGGCATGTGAGCTCCTCAATAACAACGTTGAGATTTTCGCAGGTCTGGAGTCCGTCAATCACTTCAAGACGCGCCGTGAATACATACTTGTAGGCTCGGGCACGGCCGCAAGCGGGCCTGCCACAGGTAAACCTGTTAGCGTTCAGCTGCGCGCAAAGCATGCTTTGCAATCGCTGGCTTCACCCACGCCGCGCACGGTCCTCAAGTGACTGCCGGAATCCATCTCAGTAGATCCTGCTGGCATCGATAAAAACAAAAGCTATTATCTTTCCCCTTACTTGTCTTTTGACAAAGGCACATCCATTCCCGGCGACACTTTTTTGGTTGGCCCTTCTGCGGATGGGTTCACATCGAAATCAAAAATATCCGTCGGCAACCATAACGTTGCACAGGCATTCGGAATATCCACAACACCGGAAATATGTCCTTGCACCGGCGCACAACCCAGGATCGAATAAGCCTGCGCTTTGGAGTAACCGAATTTGGTCAAATAATTGATCGCATTCAAACAAGCCTGGCGATAAGCGACGTGTACATCGAGATAATGTTGCTCGCCGTATTCATCAACTGAAATACCTTCAAAAATTAAATAGTCATCGTACTTCGGTGCAATCGGGCTTGGTTTAAAGATCGGATTTTTAATCGCGTATTTCGCCATGCCGTCTTTGATTAAGCTTACGCGCAAATGAATCCAGCCCGCCATTTCAATCGCACCGCAAAATGTAATCTCGCCATCGCCCTGACTAAAATGTAAATCCCCGACAGAAAGTCCACCACCTTTCACATAGACCGGAAAATAAATTTTGGAGCCACGCGATAAATCTTTAATATCGCAATTACCACCATGCTCGCGTGGCGGTACAGTACGGGCACCTTCAGCTGCCGCAACTTTTGCAGCATCGGGAGCCATCTTGCCCATGTGGGCGGTGTCAGCATAGGGGAGTGTTGCGAGCGCTGGAACGCGATCAGGTTCAGTATCGTAAAGTTCTTTCTCGCGTTTGTTCCACTCCAACAACATTTCTTTCGATGGCAAGCAACCAATCAAACCAGGGTGCACCAGCCCGGCGAACTCTACATTAGGTACATGACGGGATTTGGTAAACATACCATTGATATCCCAAATCGATTTTTGCGCTTCAGGAAAATGCTCTGTTAAAAACCCGCCACCATTTTGCTTGGAGAAAAAACCATTAAAACCCCACAGACTTTCCTGAAAGGCGCCAATGTCGAGTATATCCACCACCAGTAAATCGCCCGGTTCAGCGCCTTCAACTCCAACAGGGCCGGAAAGAAAATGTACCTGGGATAAATCCACATCGCGTACATCATCAGCGCTATCGTTATTCGCGATCTGGCCACCGGTCCAGTCATAACATTCAATAATAAAATCCTCACCAGGCTTCACGGTTTTGACCATGGGAATATCCGGATGCCAGCGGTTGTGGATCATTTCATTTTCGTAGGGCGATTTAGTTAGATCTATTTTGATAATCGTTTCAGCCATGGTACTGACTCCTGGTATGGGTTGGACAAATCGTCACGGAACAGGATCAGTATCTAGCGCAGGAGGGAAAATCGCTATACGACAAATAGCGCGTGCGACTACGTTATTTAACGTATAGGCCAACCATCGGCACACCAATTTGAAAATAAAAGAGCCAGCAATCGCCCGAGACATAGCGAAAGCTGGCTGAAGACGTTATCGATCCAACCAAAATCACACTGACAAATAAGACGCAACCTTGGCTTCATTAATGGTCTCGCGCAATTCTTCATGCACAATCTCGCCTTTCTCAATCACCAGAATCCGGTCGGCGATATCCAACGCGAAACTCAATACCTGTTCTGATACTACAATCGATAAACCACGCTGGTCGCGGATCATTTTCAAGGTGCGCCCCATTTCACGGATTATCGACGGCTGGATACCTTCGGTTGGCTCATCGAGAAATAACATTTTGGGATCGCTCGCCAATGCGCGTGCAATCGCTAATTGTTGCTGCTGCCCGCCCGATAAATTACCACCGCGCCGGTTGCGCATCTCCAACAAGACCGGAAACATATCGTAGAGCTCCTGAGGCACTGCACGTTTCCTGGTAGTGGTTAATCCGGTCTCAATATTTTCTTTCACCGTCATACTGGAAAATATCATCCTTCCTTGCGGAACAAACCCGAAACCACCGGCAACGCGCTGGTAACTTTTCATCTGGCTGACTTCTTTGCCATCCAATTTCACGCTGCCACCTGAGCTGGGGATAACACCCATTAACGACTTCATCAGGGTCGTTTTACCCATGCCATTGCGGCCCATGACCGCAACGATTTCGCGCGGTTTTACTTCAAAATTTAATCCATGTAACACTTCGCTCTGGCCATAACTTACGCGGTAGTCAGATACAGATAACATAATCGATCCTCACAATTGTTAATGGCCGCTAATCAATGACCTAAATATACTTCAATCACTTTTGGATCCTTTTTGACTTTATCGACGGAGCCTTCAGCGAGAATTTTTCCCTGATGCAACACGGTAACTTTATCGGCGATCTGCGCTACAAATTGCATATCGTGCTCGATCACAATTACCGAACGGTCTTTAATAATGCTGCGCAGCAGCTCCGCTGTTTGTTGCCGCTCACCCACCGACATACCAGCCACAGGTTCATCGAGCATAAGCAAGTCCGGGTCTTGCATTAGCAGCATGCCAATTTCCAACCATTGTTTTTGACCGTGGCTGAGCAACTCCGCTTGTTTATCCAACTGGTCGCCCAGGAAAATCATATTGGCAATTTCGTGGACTTTGCTGATGACTTCTTCATCGCGTTTAAATACCAGCGCACCAAATACCGAACGGCCGCGTGGAAAGGAAATTTCCAGGTTTTCGAACACACTTAAATCGCCATAGATCGACGGCGTTTGGAATTTGCGGCCGACACCGGCTTTAACTATGTCGTGTTCTTTCATCCGCGTGAGTTCTTTATTGCGGAACTTGATTGAACCTTCAGTGGCTTTGGTGCGACCGCAAATTAAATCCAGCACCGTGGTTTTACCTGCACCATTAGGGCCGATAATTACGCGGATCTCATTTTCATCCACATAGAAGGTCAAATCATTTACCGCTTTAAAACCATCAAAGGAGACAGTGAGGCTCTCTACTGCTAATACAAAGTCTGTATTACTGCTCATGGATAACTCCTTGTGGCAAAGAAACAGATTCGGTTTTAGTGCTGGTCGGTTTTGATGGCAATGGCATAGATGATGAGTTTTTCGCTACTGTTTTGCTAAATAGTTTGGTAAAGAATGCATCCACTTTAGGTGCCGCATAAGTGGCATATACACCCGCCAAACCATTAGGGAACGCCATCACTACCGCGATAAATAATCCACCCATTGCAAACAACCAGAGTTCTGGAAAACTTTCCGAGAAGGAAGTTTTGGCAAAGTTCACCAACAGCGCACCGTATACAGCACCAACGATTGATAGGCGCCCGCCCACCGCACAAAAGATGACCATTTCAATTGAAGGTACAATGCCGACCAAGGTGGGTGACATAAATCCCACTTGTAGGGTAAACATCGCACCACCAATCGCCGCGAAAATCGCTCCAATGCAGAACACAAATATTTTGAAATTGGATACGTCATAGCCCGAGAAACGCACGCGGTCTTCTTTATCGCGCATCGCCACTAGCAAACGCCCCAATTTACTTTTGCGAATAAACTGGGCAATGAACAAACATACAAACAACATAAATACGCACACAAAATAAAATACGTATTTCGCACTGTCGGTACGAATATCCCAACCATGCAGCGTGCGCAAATCCGTCATACCATTTACACCACCGGTATAACCCTGTTGACCGATAATTAAAATCGTCAGGATTGCCGCAATCGCCTGGGTAATAATGGCAAAGTAAACACCACCCACGCGCCGCTTAAACATCGCTACACCCACAATGTAGGCGATAATTGTGGGGACAATAATTAATGCTATCAAGGTGAAGGTAAAACTGTAGAAAGGCTGCCAGAAAAAAGGCAATTCAGTAATTTGGTTCCAATCCATAAAATCCGGAATGCCAGGTGTAGATTGGATTTTGGTGCTCTCGGGGTCAGATGCTTCCAACTTCAGAAACATCGCCATGATGTAACCACCCAAACCGAAAAACACACCCTGCCCCAAACTTAAAATTCCACCGTAACCCCAGCACAACACCAAACCAACGGCGACGAATGCATAGGTTAAATATTTACCTACAAGATTGAGACGAAAAATATCCAGCGAGAGTGGCAACACAACCACCAGAATTAATGCGAGCACCAAAAATCCATAGAGATCTTTTTTGGGCAAGAGTGATGCGATACCTGCTCTTGATTTTAACAAAAGGGACATAAGTAGGTACTCCTCTTAACGGCGTACTTTCAGGGTGAACAAACCTTGTGGACGCAACATCAGAATCAACACCACAAACAGAAGTGTTAATACTTTGGACATAGAACCACTCATAAAAAATTCCATCGTCGACTGCGCTTGTGAAATACTGAATGCTGAAGCGATGGTGCCAAGCAAACTCGATGCGCCACCAAATACCACTACAAGAAAAGTATCGACAATATAAAGTTGGCCAGAGGTTGGGCCAGTGGAACCAATCATCGTAAACGCACTGCCTGCCACACCGGCAATGCCGCAACCTAATGCAAAAGTAACGCGATCCACCTTGCCAGTATTAATTCCCACTGCACCTGCCATAGCGCGATTCTGCACCACTGCGCGCACTTGGGTGCCCCAGCGCGAGCGATACATCAGCAATGCAACAGCGAGTGAAATGCCGAGCGCAAGACACATCACAAATAAACCGTTAATCGGTAATTCAATTGTTTCTGTCAGTTGATAAGAACCCATCAGCCAATCCGGTAAGGTGACGCCTACTTCGCGCGGGCCAAATATAGTGCGATAAGTTTGTTGCAGAATTAAACTTAAACCCCAGGTCGCCAATAAGGTGTCCAGTGGACGGTGATAAAGATGTCGGATCATCGCCCATTCGACTAATGCACCTAGTGCGGCGGCGGCGATAAATGCAAGTATCATCGCGAGAATAAAATAAATACTGAAAAAATCGGGAAGGTAAGTTGAAAACAAATTGGATGTTAAATAAGTGACGTAAGCACCGAGAATCATAAATTCGCCGTGCGCCATATTGATAACGCCCATCTGGCCAAAAATAATTGCCAAGCCCAGGGCCATCAGGACAAACACCGAAAACAAAATCAATCCCGCTACACCTTGCATCGCAAAGATCGATAATAATTCCGAGCTACTGTATTCAGCGAACATAGCTGCACCTCATCTCGATTTCAAATTAGCCATACAAACGCTACCAGCCAATTGGCTGGTAGCTATGTTTAAACTTATTGATAACCTTTCGGGAATGGATCCGGCTCGATCAGGTCTTTGGTTTCGAAGACTACATCGTATTGACCATCAGGACGTGCGTGACCGATACGGGTTTTGGACCAGAGGTGATGGTTGGGGTGAACTTTCACATAACCTTCAGGTGCAGTCGTCAACTCAATGCCGGGTGATGCAGCGCGCACCTTATCGATATCAAATGAACCCGCTTTTTCCACGGCGGCTTTCCACAACCAGGGGCCGAGATACGCTGCCTGGGTCACATCGCCGATCACGATATCTTTGCCATACATCGCTTTGAAATCGGCAACAAATTTCTTGTTGTTGTCATTCGGTAAGCTCTGGAAATATTTCATTGCTGC
>JAJQJO010000066.1 GCA_021323495.1 Cellvibrio sp.
CACTTTCGCTTTGGCATCGGGTAATTTTGCTGCGGGCAAATCAGCGAGGGTTTTGCCGCGGCCGTCATCACCTAACCCCACCATACTGCAACCCTGCAATTGCACAACGCCACCAACAATCAGCGCGATCAATGTGATGCGGAACATAGCCTGGTTAAGGTGCATCATTCTGGTTGCTTCCTTAACTCTGTGTCATACAACCGCGCCACGGCGAGATGCGCCTGCGCCAAATAATTACTCAACCGTTTTTCATGCGCAGCCAATTGTTGATCGACTTGTTTACGCAACAGCGCGCTTTGTTTGGCAATGAGTTGATCGGTATTGCCCAAGTGCGTGCTGACGTCTTTATGCAGGACTTGCAAGCGCGCCAGGGTCGGCTGGATGTCCATACTGGTCGCCGTGATTTCTTCAATGTGTTGCCGGGTTTGGGCAATTTGTGCGAGGTTGGTATCAATAGTTTTTAATTCGGTTTGCTGCGCCGCGAGTTGTGCAGGATACTCCTGTGCGGCCCGCCACATTAAAATGCCACCAAACATAGTGATCCGTGTTTCCAACTCACTGGTATTTTGCCCTGCAGCTTTCATCCGCGCGATTGTCTGTTGGCCGCGTTCGATCCGCGCATACAACGCACGCGTTTCTTCATCGGCCAACGCCATATAATTTTCACTGCTGCGAATCTGCTCCAGCTGCTGCGCTAAACCAGCGCGAGCCGCCTGCAATTTTTGCTCTTTCTGAGCGATGGAGTTTTGCGCGAGTTGTTGTTCCTGACGGCTGCGTGTGGCTTGCTTTTGCAGCAATAATTCGCGATAAGCATCGAGTTTGGGCAGCCAATTCTGCAATAGTGTTTGCAGGCGCAGTAGATCACGTAAATCCAATACTGCGGTTTGGAAAACATTTTTTGCAAATAATTCGTTAAGGTAAGCGGAGCGGGTTTTGATAATGCTGGTACTGTCCAGCTTCAACCAGTTTTGCCCATCATCAGTTACCACCGCGGTGAGTGCGCCGTCGTCGGGCGTACCACTACCCAACATTTTTTTTGCATCTTCAGCGGATAGCGGCTCGCTTCCTATCAACGTAAGCAGCTCACCTTCCGTGAGGGTCGCGCGCATATCGCGAATTAATTGGATCTCGCGCGTCAACAATTCTTCCGCCGATTGATAGGCAGCTACAGCTTCACCCTGGGCACCCAGTTTTTCGTAAGCATAGGGTAGTGCGAGCAGCGATTCCTGCACGGCGGGATACATCAAACTGCGCTCACGCAACAACTGCCATGGCCGAAGCGCCTGCTCGTATTCTTCTTGCGCGACCGCAGCCCAGCCGTAACCTAACAACGCCTGGTTGGCGAACACGCCGTCGAGCCGCACTTTGGTAAATTCACGGATGGCCGCAGCGTATTTTTTTTCTGCGATATAACTGTAGCCAATCGCAGTGTAAGCTTTGTCTTGCAGTGCCCACTGCTCTTTGCGGCGAGCTGGATTATCCACTGGATCTATTTCTGCCAACTCGCTAAAAAATGCCTGGGCGTTGGCGAAATCGCCCTCGCGCGCATGGGCAGCACCCAAGTTGTAAAACGTGTATGGGCTCCAGGTGAGCAGCTCATCGGTATCAATATTTTTCAGGGTTATATCTGCATAATTTTTATTGCGGATGCGGATGTTGATTTGCAGCGCTTGCATCTGCGCGCGCAACGATGGTTTGAATTCGTTGCTGACACGCGCAAAACTTTGCTCAGCGGCGGCCCAATCACCGCGGGTGTAGTGCAATTTTCCAAGATAATACCAAGCGGCATCGCGCACTGATTGGGGACGACGTTGGTCTTGCAGGATTTGGGTGAATACCGCTTCGGCATGGTGCTGCATACCGAACGCAAGGCTGACACCACCGGCAATTAATTCGGGGTTATCGCCGTGCCCCTGGATACCGTCGCGGGTGTCGGCGACCATCAATTCGGCAAGTGCTGCGATGTAATCCTGCTGGTAATAATTGTAGAGCGCTACGCCGTAGCGCAGGTCCGCTACAGAGGTGAGCGGCTTTTCTTTAGCGTCGGCCGGGCTGACCAATATCACCACGCCCAATAGCAGAATAGAACGCCACACAGAGTTGGGTCTGCGCATTACATCTGCCATTGTTTGATATCAAATACGGGCTGTAGTTGGGCACTGGAGTCTATGATGCGCAATTCCAACACCACCGGCTCCTGAGCTTTATTAATTACCACCTTGGCACCGCGCTTGTAATCCTGCTGTGGCCCACGCCCGGTAAAAAAGGCACTGATCTCATGTTCGCCCGCTTTTAAATTGCCCAGATACAAACGCTGCACACCGCCGCGGAAGAGTGCTTTGGTTTGTTTGTCGGTATAGAGTTCGCTCGCAACCAGCTTGTTATCAATTTCCAGTTTGATCGCATCCAGCGCGAAATACGCACCCAGATCCATAGAAACATAAACCGCTACCTGACTGCTGGCGGGATAGAGCAACTCCTCCTCCAGGATGAGCAGGTCGCGATTCAAGGTAAGTACCGATTCTTTAAGCGACTCCACCTGTTCCGCACTTTTGGCGGGGCCACCATTGGCGGGGCCACCATTGGCGGGGCCACCATTGGCTGGCGCTGCGGCTTGCGCAAATACCTGGGAACAACACAATAAGGGAAGCAAAACAGCCAGACGAAACCACTGGCGCAGGGGGTGAAGCATGGTCTTTCTCCAAAGAATTGGTGGATGGCCGGTGCGACGCCACCCGGCAATCAGAATGCACATAGCATTTTGTAGACCAACTGGCATAAGGCGTCAAAAGTGGCTCATCCTGAGAACTTATTAGCTTTTTACCTGTGACATTGAGCACAGTTAATCTTGGGCTGAGGTTACCTTTTATGTCGCCAACTAACAATTTACGCGCAAGCTGGACAACTACCCGCCAGATTGAAGCTTAGAGTGTTCTTATCGGAATGCTAAAAATCCGCAGCGGATTTTTATTTGGGTGCCACCAAACCCTGGCTGTAGGACACCTTGCCTTCACTATTAATAATCACCGCATCAAAGCCGGGCAGACTATTGATCAAGGCCATGCCTTTTTCCGCACCCATCACAAATACTGTAGTAGAGAGCGGATCCGTATCAAACCCGAGCGGGCCAATAATGGTGACGCTGTTGATTCCGTTGGTCGATTTGCCAGTGCGTGGATTAATGATGTGATGCACCCGCTCGCCTTTGTCATTGATAAAGTAGCGCTCGTAATCTCCCGAGGTGGAGACAGCTACATCGGCCAACGGCAGGGTAATCGCGACCGCATCAGCGCGCGGGTTTTTGATACCGACCAACCAGGGACGGCCAAATTTATCGCCGATCACCCGGCTGTCACCACCGGCAGTAACGCTCGCGTGTTTAATACCGTAAGACTGCACAATTTCAATCGCTTTATCGACCGCGTAGCCTTTGGCGATGCCGCCCAGATCGATATATACCTTGGGGTGTTCAAACCAGAGGGTATTGTTTTTGGTATCCAGATGGATAAGACGGTAATTGATCACCGGCAGCAACTCTTCGCGCTGCCGTTCGCTCGGCGCGAGTTTTTTGCGGTAGTCGTAATAACGCCCGAGGGAGGCAAAGGTGATATCAAAGGCACCGTTGCTCAGCTCGCTATAGTGCCGGGATTTGTCGATGAGCGCAGCCAGTTCGGGCGAAATACCGAGCGGATTTTTGGCGCTGGCTTTGGGCGCGAGCTGGTTAGCACGGGAGAGTTCGCTGGTTTCGATATAGGGACTGAAATGCTCATCGATACGGCGCATTTCTGCCATCACTGCGGCTACCGCTTGCTCGGCCTTTTGGCCATCTTCCAGCCAGAGGGCAACACTTACCCTGGTGCCCATTATGTCCTGCTCATCGCCGTGCCATTTAGCCAGACAGAGCTGGCTGGCAATCAACAGGGTTACGCAGACAAATAGACGCATAAATTGTTATCAGAGATTGATATCGACGCGGTAATGGGTTTTGCCCTGCTCGTCGACCCGATCCTCCTGGGAGAACATGGCGAGCATATCAAGCGCATTAGCCGATTCAAAAAAGGATTTAGGTGCGGCAAGTTCACCGGTGACCTTGCCGCCGGCGGGTGCGGTCATTTCAATTTGCAGGGCTACATCCACCGGTCCGGTCAATTGAAAGAGCTTGGCGCTCACACCGTTGTTGCCGTTGTCACTCATCTCTACCGCAAAACTGCCGATATCCAGCCAATTGGCCCCGGTATTAACGCGCGCGCCATTCCAGGTAAGGTTGCCCTTAAGCTTCAACAATACGTTGCCGCGCAGGCCGAGCTCATCTATGTGTGCCGAGAATTGCCCTTGAATAGGCACGGGTATTTTTCCTTGCACCAGCGCCACCGGTAGGGATACATCGGCATTACGCACTTGTATGGCACCACCTGACCCGCTGCAAATTTCCCCTTCAAATTGCTGCAAAGGTAATTTGGTGGTCACCTGCGCGCAGGGCGACAGGGTTAGCAATGACAATGGGCTCAAGCTCCAGCTCAATTGCCCGAGCGAATATTCCTGCTCAGTCATGCGTACGCTGGCCAAACTGGCGCGGCCATTCCAGAGACTACCGGTCACACCACTCATGGCGACACCCGTGCCCCGGGTCAGTACATAGGCGCCCCAGATAGCGGGAATATTGCTGATTACGAATACCAGGAACAGCGCAATCCCAAGCGGAAGCCAGAATTTTTTATGATTTTTGAGTACAACGGGTAAACGGCTCATAGGGCATGTTTCAATCGTTTCAGGTTTAATCGATTCAGCGGGCAGAGATCGATAGGGACTTTTTTCGCAGTAATTTTTTTAGTTAGCTTTTTGCAGGTTCAGGTTCACCGTAACCTGTCCGGGATCATTGGTCGCCGCAATCGACAGGTCGCTCACAGTAATACCCTGCTTGAACTCCATCTCATAGAGCCATTGCATCAAAGGACCAAATGCAGCCCGATCCAGACGCACACGCACTTCACCGTTGGAACCTGGCTGGAAGCCACTCATAGCTAAACCGTTGGCGCGCAGGGTGCTATCTATCAGGCCACTGATGTTTTCACTGCTGGCACTTGCACCCGCAGTGCGAAATTGCTGGATTTGCGCCGCAGCAATCTGCACTCGTCCCAGCGTATGGGTTGAGGCAGTATTGGCTGCTAATAACTGGTCGCGCTTGTTCTGGATGGGGACAAGTACCACCAACCAGAGCAGGTAGACGGCTACCGCCAAACCGCAACCAAGGATCAATGTCTGATCACGGCGGTTGTACTTGTTGAGCAGATTCAGCAGTTGGTTAATTTGATTCATGGCGTCTTACCAGTTAAGGATTCTTGGTCACTTTGAGGCGTGCAGTTTGCACGCTGCCCTGGGCGGTGAAGCTCGATGTTTCGGCAATTAACCCCTGGCTACGGATACGTTCACTGAGCGATTCAAAGGCGCTGAAGCTATCTGCCTGGATATTGATATTCAATTCCCCCGTTTCGCCCGTGTAAGCGATGCCTTTGATAACGACATTGGGCTCCTGCGTAATCTGCGGCAATACCAGTGTCAACAGCGACATTATGCTGGCGGACTGACCTACTGGCTGACTTTGTTTAAGCAGGGTATTGAGCTGTTTCTCCGCATCAACAATTCGCCCCTGGGTAATCACACCGCGTGCGGTAGTTTCGATTTGCTGGCGGATTTTGAGATTTTCGCCACCGAGTTTGTGGATTTCAAACATCAAAGTACCGAGATATACGACCACACAGATCCCGGCAAAAATTACTACCGACTGCCAGAGTTTCCACCAGCGCTCAATAGGCAAGCGCTGGGAAAAATCGCCCTGGCAGAGGTCAATGGAGCTGTTGCTGTAATCCAGCATCCACTCATCAGCGAGGGTTTGGCTGGCGATGCGGCCCTGCAATTCGGCCGGGATCAGTTCGCTCAAAGTGTCGAGGTCCGCTTCGTCGGCAGCGCGCAAATGCAGATTGGGTGGGCTATCTACCCGCTCCATATCGCGCAGCAGCATTTGCACAGCCATGCGCGCATGCTGGCGGGAGACACTGAAACCCAAAGTACTGGCATATCGCAGGTGGACCTGATTTTGATAAAGGCCTAGCGACCAATGATTATTGCTGTCAGCAATGGCTTCTGCCGCAAGGGGCAATGTAAGGGGCGCCGTCCAGCAACGGGTGACTTCTATACCCAGCGCGGCCAGTTCAGCAAAGGCACCTTGCAACCAGGTTTTATCGGCAAAGGCGACTACTACTTTGCCATCGGCCGGCGTGCCCAAGGCGAAATGCAGATCTTCTACATCGCCTACCACTGAGTCCTCCAGTTGGAAGGGCAAGAGGTTACGCAGATGCTTTTTTTCTTTGTCGCTATATTCCAATTGGCGGGTATTTACCCGGCTGCCGGGTAATATTACCCACGCCGATTGCGGATTGCCGGGTTTATCGCCCAATGCCGCACGCAGGGCTTCGCGATTGCCGCTCGCACCTTCATCGGCAGGTACACCGTCAGCGCCCAACCAGCACCAGCGAAAATAGTCCGCCAGGCTTTTGCCATCATCGGAAGTTGTTACAGAGAGCACCAATTGCATGGACATAATTTGCTCTAACTCGTTGATATCAGTTTATTATTAAATCAGGTTGTTGTTTCAAGCAGATTGGATTAATGCTTATTCAACCAATTCGTCATCGCCATCTTCATCTTTCTTATTGCGGTCCACCGTCGGCAATTCAAATACATCATCGCGGCGAATCACCTGGAGCGTACCTGGCTCAGTCCCGCGCTTCATTAAGCTGCGCATACTGCGGCGCTGGTCGACCAGCTGCACCGTGGAATTCAACCAAAAGTAATTGGTGGATGTCTTCAAGCCAGCGGTCGCCAAAGGCCGTCCGGCAAACATCGCATTCCAAGCTTCGTTTATACCCGCTTCACCTTGAAAACCTGTAACAGGGCGGGTCTCAATAAACTGCGCCATATCCACCGGGTTCATTGGCGCCAGAGTATCTGCACTGTTGATGCACAGCAGCAGGTTGTTAAAACCCTTACCATAAGGACCAACCATATCCATGGTATTAATATTCAAGCCTGCGTCGGCCACCGGCATGGCAGTAATAAAGGGCTGCAACAACACGATCAACACCGGACTTTCATTAAAGCCGCGCACCAGCCGCAGCTCATCAATCGATTTAAATAGTGCATTGGCTGCACGATATGGCTCTTCCATACTTTGATAAAAATTGGATTCAGCACCTCCGGAGCCGGACTCCGCTTCGTCGGCATCAATCCAATCAACCACCCCGGCAAGCAGGGCCTCCGCCTGATTCTCGTCCAGTGGTAAATCCGGAAACGTTTGCAGCAAACGGATAAAGCGACGCTGCGGCTCACTATAGCGCTCGGGCGTACCATCCGGTTTGCTCAGGTCAATGGGAGTCGCCAAGTCGTTCAAATTAAATTGGGCAGTGGCATCAGTCAGCTTGGCAAAACCATTTACACCCTCGTCCTGGATTGGAACTTCGCTGCCCCAGGGTTCACCTAAATAATCACTGGCTTGATCAAAGTCCGCTTCGCGAAACATCAATTTGGCGACCTCTTCAGTCCCCTCCAAAAACGCGCGCGCCTGGGCGCCGTGCCAGCGGGTTTCTGCACGTGCCAAACCCAATTGATATTGGGCAGCAAACTTGACACTTAAACCGGCCACCAGCGCCACAACCAGCAAGACCAACACCAAAACAGTGCCGCGCTCGCCTTCCGGAGTGAACCGGTTATTGTTGCTGTTCGGGCATGGCGAAAAGACGCACACTGCTGCCGACTCCTTTGAGTTCGATGGTAATCTCTACCGCCAGAGGTAAATCCAGGGCGCTCGCACCCTGCTGGGTATTATCCGGCCACTTTTGTAGCCAATCTTCCGAGAATTCCTGGTCTTCCAGCGCCGACTTGCCCTTGGAACCAATCGCGCCCTGATGCAAAAACCGCAGTTGTACATCTTCCACGTCATCCAGTAACAACTGGTGAGCGGCATCGTCTTCCAGGTCTATATCGGATAGATCGATATTGCGCTCGGGCAGGAAATCGCGCCAGAGCTTGCCCTCTTCTACCCGGTAGCTAACCATTTGCAAATCACTGCGCGGCAAGTTGGAAAAATTGACCCAGCCGCGCCGCTTGAATAGCAGTAATATCTGGTCTGCATCTGCACCAGAGGATTTCAGGCTCTCCGCCTGGAACACAGTATTTTTATCCGCATTTGCCGGTGGCAATACGTGGCGCAAATCCGCTGCGATAATCTGCCAGGCACGGTCGAGGCGATTGATCTCTGCCAGTACTTCGTTAGTACGCGTGGCCCCATTATCCGCAGCGTTGAGCGACTCAAACGCCATCACCGCGATGAGTGCCGAAATCACCAATGCAATCAGCACTTCGAGCAGGGTAAAACCCTGCTGTTGCCGGACTTGTTGCTGAAATTGCCTTTGCAAGCAGGCCATGCTATTGCACCTGCACAAGTTCGGGGTCGCTGATATAACCGGTCAGGCGCGCCATTGCTGGTTGGTCTTCCTGCACCGCTGCGCGTCCCAGACTCGCACCATCGGCCGTGCCGAGCAAACGCACTGCAATTTCGACCCGTTTAAAACCGGGTATCGCTTCCATCGCAATAGTCTTGAGCTGCCACTGCCAGCGCAGCCCCATCATATCCACGGTACCAGAGTCTTTATCCGGCACTTGATAATCCGGTAGCGCCTTCTTGGCCTTCTGTTGCTGGAGCAGGCGTATCCGGGTCAGTTGGTTTTCAGCGACCCAATAGGCGTAGGTTTTATCGCGGATGGCCGCCGAACCATCCAATTGGGTCATCACCAAAGTGATTAGAGCTGGCAGCGCCATAGCGACAATCATCAACGCAATCATGGCTTCCAACAGGGTAAACCCACCTTCACGCCGCGCTTTGGAGCGCAACAAAGAGCCGGGACCCGGAAACATTTTCATCGTCCGCGCTGCTCCTCTTCCACCCGTTTTTCCTCGCTGAGCCAGTGCAGTTCACCGGCCAGATCCAGTTCAAAACGCTCGGCTTCAAGGGTTGCATCTGTCTGCAATTGGTTGGCATAAATGGCAATTTCAGTTTTGCCCGAACCGTCCCCGCTGGGGAAAAAACCCATCACTGGATCCTGGTATTCCAGCTCAGGATCATATTCCCAAAGCTCATCGTCAATTACGAACTCGATTACCTGCCCCTCGGGCATACAATGCTGGCCCAATTCCGGCAAATCCTGCCACTGGCGATCGCGCACCCGCCGCCATTGGTAACACCACTGTTCTTCACCATCGATATCCTGCGCTGGACGCAATTCAAGAAACAGGCCGTGGCTTTCGCCTTTAAGCACCGATTGCTCGGCGATATAGCCAGCCTGCACCATAAATTCCTCGGCTTCCTTACGGGTCATATCAGCCGCAGCATTGCCGCCCACCGCAATAGAAATCACACCCACAGCCATACCGATAATAAAGACCACAAAAATGATCTCGATCAGGGTAAAGCCTTGTTGGCTGCGTTTCACTGGCGATGCCCCTGGCAGTTAAAACTTATTGCTCGTCCCAGACACTGATATCGGCATTCTGACCTTCACCGCCGCTTACACCGTCAGCACCCAAGCTATAAATATCGTATTCATGTCCTTCGCCCGGGCTCATGTACTGGTAGTCATTACCCCATGGATCTTTGTTCAGGTTATCGATGTAACCGCTGGCTTTGAAATTGCGCGGTACCGGTGCGATAGAACTTTTGGTCACCAGCGCTTCCAGACCCTGTTCGGTGGTCGGGTAGTTAAAGTTATCAATCCGGTAGAGCTTGAGTGCGGTTTGCAACGAACTGAAATCGGCACGCGCTTTTTGCACGTTGGCTTTATCGAGGTTGTCCATTACGTTGGGCACCACGATACCGGCGAGCAGGCCGATAATGATCACTACCACCATAATTTCCACCAGGGTAAAACCCGCCTGGCGCATTCCCGCTTTCATCATTCTTGTTTTCATTTTTGTTGACATGGCTGTCTCCTGAAATATCTCTATCAATTAGTCTGCAAAACCGCGCCCATTTGCTTAACTGAGTTTGGTCATTTCAAAAATCGGGGTGAGGATCGCCAATACAATTACGCATACCGCGCCCCCCATAAAAATAATCGTGGCTGGTTCCAACAAACCCATGGCCACCCCCAACATCATTTCCAACTCGCGCTCCTGATCTTTGGAGGCGTTATCCAATTGCTGCGGCAGGGTGCCGTTAGTTTCACCACTGGCGACTAACTGCACCAACAGTGGCGGGAAATGATTGGTATTTTCCATCGCGCGACTCAGGCTCATCCCCTCGCGTACCGACGCGGCTACCGTATCGCAGGCCTCTTGCAGGATTTTATTGGTCATCACCTGACCGGAAATATTCAACGCTTGCAATAGCGGCACACCACTGGCGGATAACAGGCTCAGGGTCGCCGCAAAACGCGCCGAGTTGATCTGTTTAACCAGCTCGCCGATCACTGGCAATTTCAATTGGACTACATGCCAGGCGCGCAGACGCTTGGGGTCGCGCATCAGGTGTTTGATGAAAAAATAGATACCGATCAACGCAAATAACAGGTAAACACCGTAGTTCATCAAAAAGCTACTGGTAGCGATAAGCCCCTCAGTCAGGGCAGGCAGTTCGCGCTTGCCCTGCTCAAAAATCTTGACTAGCTTGGGTACGACCAACACCATGAGCGCAACGATCACCGCAAGGCTCACCACGAGCATAACCACTGGGTAAATCATCGCCATTTTGATGCGTTGTTGCAGTATTTGACTCGTTTGGGTGTAGTCCGCCAGACGTTCCAGCACCGGGCTTAAAAAGCCGGAGCCTTCACCAGCGCGCACCAGTGCGCGGTACATATCGTCAAACGCGACCGGATTATCGCTTAGTGCCTGCGCCAGGCTTAAGCCCTCCAGGACCTTGGTACGCACCTGCAATACGACACGTTTTACATTGGCTTTTTGCGACTGTTTAGCGGTAGCGTGAAGAGCCTCATCGAGTGGCAGACCGGATTTGACCAGCGAGGCCAACTGGCGGGTAATCAGACTAAGATCGCGGGTACTCAGTTTAGAGGCGCGGCGGCGCGACCAGGCGGAAATATCCATACCCTCACCGGCATTCGCCGATGCATCTGCCCCCATTCCCGCGCTGGTCACTTCCAGTGGCTTGAGCTTTTTAGCGCGCAATTGCGTGCGGATATGGCGCTCCGAATCCCCCTCGAGAATACCCTTTACCGTTTTACCTTCATCGGTCAACGCTTTGTAACTGTATGCACCCATAATCTACATCCACTACAGCTGGGTGGTGACACGCAGCACTTCTTCAATGCTGGTGATGCCATTGAGTACGCACTGACGGCCGTCGTCACCCATAGATGGGCTGTGCTTGCGCGCTTCGGCTAACAATTCCTGCTCGCCTGCCTGCTCATGGATCAGATGGCGCAAGCGCTCGGTGATTTCGATCAATTCATAAATACCCTTACGGCCGCGATAACCCTGATGATTACAGTGCTTACAGCCGCTCGGAGCCGGGCGCCAGACCGGAGTATCCGCTGGCAATTTGAGCATCTCGCGCTCGGAATCCACTGGCAGGTACTGCTCTTTACAGTGGCTGCAGAGTACCCGTACCAGACGCTGCGCCATCACCACTTCAAGACTCGACGCCAGCAGAAAGGGTTCAACGCCCATATCTTTCAAGCGTAAAACTGCGCCAATCGCGGTGTTGGTATGGAGGGTGGATAACACCAAGTGGCCGGTGAGCGACGCCTGGATCGCAATTTCGGCGGTTTCACCATCGCGGATCTCACCGATCATCACCACATCCGGGTCCTGCCGGAGAATGGCGCGCAGACCTCGGGCAAAAGTCATATCTATCTTGGTATTCACCTGGGTCTGACCGATGCCGGGCAACAGGTACTCAACCGGGTCTTCAACGGTGAGAATGTTGCGACTGCGGGTATTGATATGGCTCAAACCCGCATAAAGTGTGGTGGTTTTACCGGAACCGGTTGGCCCAGTTACCA
>JAJQJO010000401.1 GCA_021323495.1 Cellvibrio sp.
ACTGCCAATATTTTTTGTCGCATCAGGTTTGTTATTTTGCTCGTCAGTAGTCGCTGCCTCTTCCTGTTTCAATAACGGGGATTCCTTTCCGACAAAGAACGAATCAAAACGCCCTTGGGAAATCACGCCTAACAATTGCGATTTTTGCTCGCCCGAGGGTAAATAGCGCGTAATACCTTCACCGGTAATTTGTGGCGCTATATTCATATCAGCACTCAGCCAGGATTTTTCCGAGCTGCGCAACAACTCAATTACCTTGCGCGTTTTTTGTTTCTCCGCATCCACCATAATTGGCGATGCCCAAGCCATGGTAGTTTGCGGCAAACTATTTGTTACAGCGCTCTCGGCATTTAAACCATCCGCGCGAATATCTGCGCTGGCTTAAGGATGCCGCATAGGGCGAAGTAGCAGCGATAACAGTACCGCCCTGCATTAAAAATTGGTCGACTGCAAACAATTGTTTTTCGTCCAGATTTTTAGGCGCTGCCAAAAAGAGCACATCAGCTTCACCGGTAACCGAACCATCGCGCAGGTCGTCGCGCACTATATTTAACTCGGCACCGAGAAATTGCTCCAACTGGGAGAATTGCGCAGCTTGTGGGGCATAGTGATTAGCCATCGTCGGTTCCGGTGCAACAAGGGCAACGGTTTTGGTAAATCCACTGGCAAAGCGCTTTACCGCTGACGCGAAATTGCGTTCAAAGCTGCCCGCACTCATATCATCCAGCGGAATCTGTACCACTTGTTCACCTTGTGCGAGTGTCATATAAAAATAGAACCGCTCATTGCTTAGCAAACTGGTTGCCATGGGTTTAAAGCCATAGTCCTGCGCGATTTGCTCACCCAACTTTCCACCGTCTGTGGATGGGTCAACAAAATTAACGGCCAAGCGCTTGGCTGATTTCTCCTGCTGTTTTTTCACTTCCGCTTCTACGGTGCGCTTGAAATCACGCAACGGTTGCGGCAGTGCTGCGTCGGTCGACACGTATACGTTGAACACCAAATCGCCTTTGACGGTATCAAACAAATTGCCTCCGGCTTGATAGCTGTGCAGGACTTTTTTGATGGCACGGGTCAAATCGTGTTCCGGATTGCGCAGCTTCACCTCCAGGTCAGCCTCGCCACCGCTTTTGACTTCGATCAAATCCCGGAAACCCAGCACCTGATATTCATCACCGTATTGCACCAACACATTGAAATAGGAATTCACCACCGACGCTTGATAGCGATCCGATATCTGGAAGGGTACGGGTTGAATCGCGTATTTCTGGTTAGCCTCCTGCTCCAAATCCGGATTGGTTGCCGGGTCGATAAATTCCACCCTTACCCTGCCCTGGCTTTCAATTTCATACTCTTTGATCAGGTCCCGAATTTGCGGTACTAACGGTGATAAGAGTGGATGGGTTTTGCTACTGAAATAGCCGCGAATCAAGAGTGGTTCTTGCAGCTGATCCAGATAATGTCCGGTTGCCGCAGAAATGGAATATTGATTACCCTGGGTAGCGTCCACCCGCAAGCTATTGATTTGCCCGAGCCAGAGATTTGCAGCCAGTGCATTAACCAGTAATAAACCGGTAAGCAATCGCCAACCTTGATGATGCTGTTTATCGCCGGTTGCCGCCCAACGCTCACGCTCCAGCGAAAAGGTATTTAGCGCGAGGAAAATCAATATCAGGCTGAGATAATAATAAAGGTCGCGCAGGTCGATAACACCGCGGGTAATGGATTCAAAGCGCGAGCCGGTACCCAGTAGTCTTAACCATTCACTCGCCGCAGTGCCAAAAAAATCAGTAATCGCTTTACTGCCAAGCAAATAAAAAACACCGCACAGGGCAACCGCCGTAATCAAACTGACAATTTGGTTATCACTGCGCGAGGAAACAAATAAACCAATACTCAAATAGGCAGCGCCTAATAACAGCGTTGCAAGATAGCCGGAGATCACCGGCCCCCAATCCAGGTCGCCCAGGATCGCCACAGTGATGGGTAGCGGTAAGGTGATCAACAACGCAACCACCAACAACGCCACGCACCCGAGGAATTTGCCGAGCACAAAATGCCACAGCGGCACGGGTTGGGTAAGCACATATTCCAGGGTACCGCTGCGGCGTTCTTCACTCCACATCCTCATGGTCAGTGTACTGGCGAGAAATATAAGCAAGAGTGGCATCCACTCAAATAATGGACGCACGTCAGCAATGTTGCGGGCAAAAAAAGCTTCGCCCCAGAAAAACGTAAATAATGTCACGCCTGCGAACGCGGCCAAAAATAAGTAGGCGACCGGCGATGAGAAAAATAATGAAATTTCTTTACTGGCGATGCGCGCGCTTGTGTTTTTAAGCTGCATTTTCTAACACCTTCTTGTTATTATTGGACGGAAGATTGCTGTTTACTTCACGGAACAGACTTTCAAGGTCACGTGTTTCAGGCTGAAGTTGATAGAGCTGGGCGCCGTTGCCAACCAACGTTTTTGCAATGGCAGCGTTAATCGCTTTAACATCACCCGCTTCACCCAAGTGTACGCGCGCGCGTGTTTCGCCTGCCTGGCTATCGAGTATATCGATCGCTTTTACACCGGTGATCGCACCAAGCGTTTGTTGTAACGCATCCATTGCAAGATTGGATGTCACCAACAGCGAGCGGCTGATGCGCAACTCCGCAAGCTTCGCATCCAGCACCAGCTGGCCAGCGCGCATCATCAACACCCGGTCGCAGAGCGCATCTACCTCTTGCATAATATGGGTGGACAAAATAACCGTTGCATCTTTGGCAATCGCCCGGATCAAAGCACGCATTTGCAAGGTCTGTTGTGGGTCGAGGCCATTGGTGGGTTCGTCCAGGATTAACAAGCGCGGTTTACCCAGCAACGCTTGCGCAACGCCCACACGTTGTTTGTAGCCGCGCGATAAGGTAGCAATAGGCGCAAGTAATTTCGCCGCAATATCAGTAGCATTGACGACACGCTTTATTTCCTGCTGCTTTTCAAAACCGCGCAAGCCTTTTAATTCAGCGGCATAATCCAGATATTCGGCGACCGACAGCTCTGGATAAACCGGCAAGCTTTCCGGCAAATAACCAATTTTTTGTTGCAGCATTTTTAAATGGTCGGCGAGTAGCTTTCCTTCAAAATAAATCTGGCCTGCGCTGGGCTCCAGATAACCGCTAAGCATTTTCATTACCGTGGTTTTCCCCGCGCCGTTATGGCCGAGCAATCCCACAATCTCCCCCTTGGCGATGGAAAAATCGACGGCATCTGCCGCGATAAAATCGCCGTAGGCTCGCTTCAGCTTTGACACTTTCAGCATAAAAGTCTCCCCGGAATGGACGATTGGAAAAGGACGTAAAAAATAAGCACAGCCACCTCCTCCATATTGAGAAAGTGACCGAAATACCATAAAAGAAACGCGAAATTAATTCGGGGGTGGGCGGCAATAGAAGGTCCGCAGGAAACGCAGCTGAGTGATCGCGTTATACATCGTTTTTTTTCCTCAGTAACGGGATAATTCCCAGAAAAACAATTGTAGTCTACGAAGACGCGAGCTTAGATGGGTTCGGCTGCCAGAAGTTCAAGGACGGTTCCCGCAAAAAAAGTT
>JAJQJO010000402.1 GCA_021323495.1 Cellvibrio sp.
ACGAAAATAACAACCCGCCCAGATCCTTCACCAACCACCGCTCCGGCACCTGCGGGCGCAGCTGGGCGCGATGCAAGTCCACCAGATAAATCTCCGGCACCAATGTCTGGTCGGCAATAAATTGCGCCTTCAACATAAAATGACAGAGATAGAAGTCGCGATGATTTATTCCTGCTGCGTGAAGCTCACGGGCTATCGCAGCAACACTCGCCAAAATGCGGTGCCTGGCCTTAACACCCACTGAATGCTGCTCAAAAAAATGATCCAGCTGGATTACATCGGTCAGCTCGCGCGTCACGATAAATGATTGCTGACGCGCCGGATTGTTGCCACGAACCCCATAGGCAAGCGGAATCAAACTCGGAATATTTAATGCGCGCAGTTTATTCAGCGCATTCCACTCATTGATTGCACCTAATACCGGCCAGCGCAGCTGCAGACAGTTTTTGATAATCTCCCGCCAGCCAACACCGCGATGCCATTTGCGATAATACCCCTGTCCATTCATTTCAAAACGCAGGGTTTGACGATCTTTCATTTCGCGCGCGATTTTCCCCTGCATATTTTCCATCAGGGAAAATACATCCTGATCTTTCCATTCATCAATTAATTCTTCGCGCAAAATTACACCCTGAGCAGAAGCTGATTGGATCTGCTCAGAATCTGTCATGGAATTTTTTTTCGCACCGGCAATTCTTTCCAGGATGGTTACTGCAACTGCCGGACGGGAAAACACGTCACTTGTCTGCGCAAATAATTCCGCGCGTTTACGCCATACATCTGCATCAACCGCGAGCGTTGCTGCGACCAAGTGCGCAATTGCAATGGGCGATACCTTGGCGGGAATCAATTCACCCATGTGCTGCTCAGCAACATAATGTGCATAACCACAGTGTGCAGACGCCACTACTGGAACACCACACAACATGGACTCCAAAATCACATTACCAGCAAGTTCTTTGCGCGCGGGATGTAAAAGCAAATCAGCAGCATGCAACAAATCACCAACGGGGCTGCGCGGTCCCAGAAAAAACACCTGCTGTTCAATTCCAGCTTTTGCTGCCTGCTGGCGATAGCTGTAGGGATCATCCTTACCCACAATTACCAAGGCAATTCTATCGGTAGTGATTTTTGTTAATTCAGCAAAGGCGTTAATACTGATATCTACACCTTTGGTTTTGTAACCGGAACCCAGGCATAAAATAATTTTTGTGTCGAGCGACAAACCCAACTCATGACACAAATCCATGCGCGCCGCACGCGGATTATTACAGGCGAGATGCGCTGCAGAGATTCCCGGTGGCAGCGCATGGAAACGCTCGGACTGGGTGCCGTAATAGCGCGCAAATTGTGTTTGTTCGCTGGTCACCAGTGAAAGAATTTGCGTTGTGCTTGCTTCTGCAAATACAGCATTTTCATAAGCGAGATATAAACGCGAGCGCGGCGCTAAACGATACAACCAATTCCGCTCGCTGAAAGCTTTATGTGCAAAACAACTGTCGCCCGCGAAATACGCATCAAGGCCAGGCATTTTGTTAAAGCCAATTAACAGATCAAATTGATCGCGCTGAAACTGTTGCTCGAATGTACTGACAAAACGTTTCACCCCGGCGATATTAAAAAAACCTGAGGTTTTTATTTCCACAACATCAATGCCGGGAATTTTTTTGCCTTGCCAAGCGCCACAAAAAATACTGACGTGATGCCCGTTCGTTTGTGCAGTCTGAGCGATCGCCAGCATATCGCGCTGCAATCCACCAAACGGAAAATAGCGAAAAATAACGAAAGCTAATTTCATCCAGGATTTACCATGGTGACAATTGCCGGTTGTGCAATAAGTGCATTAAGCGCGGTTAATACCTGCTGCGGCATTAATTCACGCAGGCACTTATGATGCACTTTCGGACATTCGCGCTCAAAACAGGGAGAACATTCAATTTTGTTGCTGATAATACTCACCTGCCTGGTCAGCGGCGGGGTATGTTCTGGCGAAGTTGATCCGTAAATCACCGCAAGTGGTTTTTGCAACGCTGCGGCGATATGCATCAAACCCGAATCATTACTTAATACCGCATCGGCGCAAGCCATTAATTCAATTGCCTCACCAAGGTTGGTACCACCGGCAAGGTTGTAGCAATGCGTGCGCTCACCATCTAACAACAAATTGCGAATAGCTTCAGCGACAGGATGATCTTTTGCGGAGCCCATTAACCAGACTTGCCAACCGGCGCGAATTTTTTCATCAACTACTTCTGCAAAATAATGTTCCGGCCAACGTTTAGCTGGGCCGTACTCGGCACCGGGGCAGAGTATCAACAGCGGACGGTTAAGCTGCAATCCAAACTTTGTTAATAATTGTGATCGCTGCGATTGATCAACTTGTAATTCGGGAAATGGAAATTCTTGTAAAGGCGCTGCATTTTTTGGCAAGGCTAATGCGGCATAGCGTTGCACCATTAATGGATAGCGTTTTTTATCCAGCACACGTACATCATTTAATAATCCGTAGCGCAGCTCACCGCGCCAACCGGTGCGCAATGGAATATTTGCAAAGAAAGGAACAAAAGCCGATTTAAAAGAGTTGGGTAATACAATCGCCTGTTCGTAACTTTTGCCAGCGAGTGACTTACCTAATACACGCCGCTCACCCAAACCAAAAGTGCCATGCCCCAGCGGCATATCAATTACGTTATGTATTTCCGGCATACGCGCCAGCAATTGACGCGTCCAACCAGAAGCAAGCACATCGATGTGCACTTGCGGGTTACGCTGCTTGAGTAATTTAAACAGGGTTTGCGCCATCATCATGTCGCCGATCCATGCAGGGCCGATCACCAAAATTTTTTGGATTTTTTTCAGCTCGGCAGGAAATTCCATTTCATTCATAGAGAACAATTCAACAATAGACGAGAGTTCATAGGCGGCAATTCAACAATAGACGAGGGTTCAGTCATTACACATTGAACACTAACAGCAGAAACATTCACGCAGAAACTGTTAACACAAAACTTCACAACACAAAAACGCACAACACTAAAAACACACAACACCAAAACGATAACGGAGCCATCCGGCTCCGCTGTGGCGATTTCATGGTGGCGGTTATTTTGCGACCGGTGCCAACCAGTTGGTGTGTGCAGGCAATTCGCCGCGCACGGACTTGAAATACAAATCCTGCAACCGGGTAGTGACCGGACCGCGGCGGCCTTCGCCAATCTGGCGCCCATCCAACTCGCGGATCGGCAATACTTCTGCCGCAGTGCCAGTAAAAAACGCTTCGTCAGCAACATA
>JAJQJO010000403.1 GCA_021323495.1 Cellvibrio sp.
CCACATCAACCGCTTGCGATAGCACATCACCACTACCGGCAGTCGCTAACCTGGTTTTCAAGGTGGCGAGATCTTTTTCCAATTTGCGGTTTTGTGCCACTAACGCATCGAGCTTTTCGATCAGCGAATCGCGGTTCGCCTTAAGGCTGCGGCCAACGTTATCAACCAGGGCTTCGATTTCATCAAACAGTACCAATGCCTTGGTACCAGTGATAGCTTCAATACGGCGCACACCTGCGGCAACACCGGATTCAGAAGTGATGCGGAACAAGCCGATATCGCCCGTGCGGTTAACATGGGTGCCGCCGCAGAGTTCAACCGAGAAACCGTCACCCATCGTCAGTACCCGTACGGTATCGCCGTATTTTTCGCCGAACAGTGCCATGGCTCCCTTAGCCTTGGCAGCATTCATATCACACAGCTCGGTTGCCACCGGAGAGTTGGTGCGAATCTGGTCGTTAACCAGATTTTCAATTGTCTTTAATTGCTCTGCTGTCACTGCCTCAAAATGGGAGAAGTCGAAACGCAAACGTTCGGAATCAACCAATGAACCCTTTTGCGTGACATGCTCGCCCAGCACCTTACGCAAAGCAGCGTGCATCAAATGGGTAGCGGAATGGTTAAGGGCAGTAGCCTGGCGCACATTTGCATCCACCTTGGCGGCAAAGTTATCACCGACCGACACAGCGCCCTGAAGTACGCGAACGATATGCAAACACGATGCGCCCTGCTTTTGGCAATCGCGCACCTCGAGACGGTTGCCGCCTGATTCAAGGTAGCCGCAGTCGCCAGCCTGACCACCGGACTCGGCATAAAAAGGTGTGCGATCAAGTACAACTACACCATCATCGCCTTCAACCAAACGGTCTACTTTTTTGCCGTCCTTAACCAGCGCGAGCACCTTGCCCTGTTCCGTCAACGAGCTATAACCAAGAAATTCAGTGCCGGGTAAATCGAGGCCAACCGCGGTGTAATCCACTTTGAAACTACCGGCAGCACGGGCGCGGGCACGTTGCTCCGCCATAGCCGCTTCGTAACCGGCCTGATCAATAGTCAGGCCGCGTTCGCGCGCTATATCTGCGGTCAAATCAACAGGAAAACCGTAGGTATCATACAGAGTGAATACAACCTTGCCCGGCACTTCGGTACCGGAGAGCCTGGCAAGGGCGTCTTCCAGAACAGTGATGCCTTTATCAAGGGTCTTTTCAAATTGTTCCTCTTCTTGCAGTAACACCCGTTCAATTTGCGCCTGATTTTTATGCAACTCGGGATAAGCTCCACCCATCACTTCAGACAAGGCTTTTACGAGTTTGTGGAAGAAAGGCTGCTTCTGGCCGAGCTGGTTACCGTGACGGATCGCGCGGCGAATGATACGGCGCAGCACATAACCACGGCCTTCGTTGGATGGAGCTACGCCATCACTCACCAGGAACGAACAAGAGCGGATATGGTCAGCGATCACCCGCAGGGATTTGTTTTCCATATCGCTGGTGCCCGTGGCTTCAGCGGCTGCAGTTAACAGGTGTTGGAACAAATCAATTTCATAATTGGAATGAACATGCTGCATAACGGCAGAAATGCGTTCAAGCCCCATCCCCGTGTCCACCGAAGGTGCTGGCAATGGATGCAAAACACCGTCCGGAGTACGGTTAAACTGCATGAATACGTTATTCCAGATTTCAATATAACGGTCGCCATCTTCTTCCGGTGAGCCAGGTGGGCCACCCCAGATATCCGCACCGTGATCGTAGAAAATTTCGGTACAGGGGCCGCAGGGGCCGGTATCGCCCATTGCCCAGAAATTATCAGATGCGTAGGGAGCACCTTTGTTATCGCCGATGCGGATTATCCGCTCCGCAGGTACGCCTACTTCTTTATTCCAGATATCGTATGCTTCGTCATCCGATGCGTAGACAGTCACCCAGAGTTTTTCAGCGGGAATATTGAGCCAGCTTTTTGCAGTTAAAAATTCCCACGCGTAGGAAATTGCATCGCGCTTGAAATAATCACCAAAACTGAAGTTACCCAGCATTTCAAAAAAAGTGTGATGACGTGCAGTGTAGCCAACATTTTCCAGATCATTATGTTTGCCACCGGCACGCACACAGCGCTGGGAACTGGTAGCGCGATTGTAAGAGCGCTTATCGCCACCGAGGAATACATCTTTGAATTGATTCATACCCGCGTTGGTAAACAACAAGGTCGGGTCATTTTCAGGAACCAGCGAACTGCTCGCCACGATTGTGTGGCCTTTGCTTTCAAAGTATTTCAAAAAGGCGTCGCGAATTTCAGCGCTCTTCATAATGCATCCACTAAATGTTCGAATTTATGCGATCTGGTTAATAGGATCTGTATCCGCCAAATCAGGCGTGATGGGTTTCTTTCTCTTCGGCGCTCAATTTGCGCGCTTCGTGCTCCAGCATCACCGGGATACCATCGCGGATGGGATAAGCAAGGCCACTTTCCCAACACACCAATTCCTGCTGTTCAGGACGATATTCAAGCTCACCCTTGCTCACAGGGCATACCAAAATACTGAGTAATTTTTTATCTATCATGGTCTTAGGTCATGGTTAAGCCAGCCGGGGGCGGTATCTTACACTGCCTTTTACAGCCCTGTCTCTAGAGCTGCGGGGCTGTAGCGGTAATTAAGGATCTAAATTGCTGGAAAGCGGGGCGATATGTCCGTTTTGCCAACGCTTTAGCTGCTCAACAACCTGTATATTCGAATGGATTTGAGGGTTGGACGCAGGAAAGCCTTGCTCTTTTTCCCACGCAGCGACCAAGTCTTTCGCGGCAAAAAATGCCTGCTCAAAATCCACTCCCGGCTTGAGCGACTCCTTGAAATAGGCCTTGCCAAAATAAGTAAATAAACTATCGTCCGCGCAACCAAATGAGGTTTGGTCCGCAGCAGCTGCCGTGATAATTAAACTATGCGGATCTTTGAGATCATCGATAAATCCACCTGAATAACAGGCAGACAAAACAATGACTCGATGCTTGATACCCGTTGCCTTAAGCAAATCGCCCAACCATTTTGCGTCTATATCAGCCAACGCCAGACCATTGTGGTTAAGTGAGATTTTTTTGTCCTTAGAGCCATGACTGGTGATGTATAAAAAGAATATATCCTTTTCCTTATCCATACGTGCGGCGATACGTGTGATAGCGGCATTAATGCTGGTTCGTGTGGCCAGCGGCTGCCCGGCAAGCGAGCGCTGGCTGTTGGCCAAATAAATAGCTGTTGCGCGATTGCCGTACCGTGAACCAAACAGGTTTTCAATAAAT
>JAJQJO010000067.1 GCA_021323495.1 Cellvibrio sp.
GTTGCCACCAAAGGGAGCATGGCTCGCATAATGGATTAATAATTCATCTTTGCTAAAGCGCCATTCAAGTTGGAATGCACTGAAGGCTTCCAATAATTTGCTGTTGAGGTTGCGCGCCGGCAATTGTTGATTTTGTTGCTGATAGCCGGCCTGCCGCAGCAAACGCGCCAATTGCATGCTAATAGTACTACCGCCGCTGGTCACTTTACCTGCCCGGATATTGCCCTGCAGTGCGCGTGCAAGCGCGAATGGATTTATACCTGGATGATGATAAAAATGTTGGTCTTCAAATAGCAGTAAAGATTTTTTGTATTTTTCTGGTAAAGATTCCACTGGCGCAAAACGCCATTGCTGGTCAGCCGCAATGCCTGCTCCCAATAGGCTGGCATCGCGCGCTAACAATAATGTTGCGTAGGGTGTGTGGGTTAAAGCGGGTGGCAAAGGAGCAAATTGTAACGTCAGCAGCGCCGGAATAATTATGCATAGTAGTGCAAAAAGTATTGGGTAGCCTAACCGGGAAGGTTTACGACGTAACCCAAAGCGCTTGCCTGGGTTAGGCCGCGATAAAATCTGCTGGAAAAAACGGTGCACGGGAATCCCTTGCGCAGGCAACTATTATTTGTTGTGGCCGGTGAGCAACAAGCCTTGTTGATAATAATCGGCACTTTTTTTGTGGTCGCCCAGCTTTTCCATCAGGCGCGCCAGCTCTACCGTTGCCTCCAGGCTTTGCTGTTGGTTCAAACTACGCTGGAAATACTCGCGTGCAAGTTCCCTTTGCTGGTTGCGTAACATTAATCGCCCCATACTGAGCAACAGCACTGGATCTTGCGGTTTGCTTTTCAACCAACCCTCAACAGTGCGTATTTGGCCGTGAATTTCTTTTACTTGCAAGCGGCCGTAAAGGCTTACCAGAGGCTCATACCAGGTATTGGACAGTGCTTTACGCACAATCACTTCTGCTTCCTGATCCTGATAATTTTCAGTCAATGCTTGTGCATAGGCGGTCACAACGGCTGGCATTTTTTGCACACTGCGCGGGAAAGACTTCCACATGGTTTGCAGTGCGGGTAAACGCTCGGCAATGAGCAGGGATTTGCTCTGCTCGCTGTGCGCTTTCATTTTTTCGCAGGCTAACAACACTTCCAATGCTTCAAATTCCACATTGGATAACACTTTCGCTTTGCGCATCGCTGGAAACATATCTTCCAGGGCGCGCCAATTTTTCTGGGCAATATAAATGTGATGCATTAAATCCAACACCGCGGCCTGGCGCGGCATTTTTATATCAATGGGTTTCAAAATGGAGATTGCTTGCTCATAGCGGCCAGACTGAACATGTAAACGCGCACGGGTTAATGCTACGGGCAATTCGCTATGGGCAATCGTCAGCGCTTTATCCAGAATATTATCGGCCTCAGCTTCATCGCCCATCTCAAAACTGCTGCGCGCAGCGGCAATGTAATTGGCCAAGGGATATTCCACTTTATCAAAGGTGCGCACCAGCTTTTTGCGCGCCTCCAACCAATCGCCCGTGAGATAATCCACCATCCCGGTTGCTGCGCGTTTTTGTGCACGCTCAACACTGCCAAATAAAAATATTTCGCGGAAGCGGCGCGCCATCTCCACGCCACCGAGCATTAACTTGCGCACCAGCCAGAGCCCTGCATAGAGCATTACCGCCACCAGCGCAGCAACCCATAAAGTCATCTCAATAGTTTTGGTGCCATAGGCAATCAACAGATAACCATCGCCACGCCAGAGTAAAAATACCAAGCCACAGGCGAGCAGGAAAAAGAACACGGCTTTTAATAGACGACGTCTCATTAGCGCACCCCGCGACGAGCTGCAGCCATTTTTTCACGCTTGGCGATATAATCATTTAACGCGGAAGTTGAGTTACTAAAGTTGGTTAACTCAGGAGAAATTTCCTCTTTTTGCAGGGCTTGCAGCTCTTCCAGTACGGCGGTCGCTTTTTCATTGAGGCTGTAGTATTGGTTAATCCAGTTCTGCGCCTTAACCAAACTCTCCTGATAAATACTCTCTTCGTTGCGCAGAAGCGCAACCTGCGCTTGCTCTAACATCAAGCGCAAATTTTGTTGCAAGTATTTTTGCTCGGACGGCGGTAATACTGCATTGATGGTTTTTCCATGGTCGCGCACACGCACATAGGAGCCAAGCTTGTGCAGCAGGTCATAAAAATTACGGGTGATTTTTTGTTTGAAAGTTTCATCCTGAGGAATAATATCTTCCTCCAGCACTTCTTCTTGTGCACCTAAAGGTTCAATAAAGGGAATTGCATCAATTTGATTAGACAGGGCAGACAAACGCAAGTAGATACCTTCGCGATCTATCACACCCGCCAGTTTCAATACCGCGATTTCTTCAGCCAATAATTTGCGCACACCGACCAGATCCGCTTGATCCATATCACGTAGCACATCATCTGCCGAAAGGGCCAGTGCCAACGCGTTTTGGCTATCTTTTTCCAGCAATATACGCTGGTCGGCCAGACGCAATAAATATTGCGCTTCCTGCAACTTCCATTCATCGCGATTAACGCTCGACAATGAAAGCAAGCGCGCATTATTGCTGTCGACTTGCTCGGCCAAATCATTCAGGTTGGCCTGAACTGCCTGTTGCTGCTCGACGAATTCCTTACTCAGGTTATCTTCCAATAGCTGTTGACGGGTTTCTATCGCTTGCGCCTGCTGCTCAACCTGTGTCCGCAGACTGGCGACGATCTGCTGATGGCTGCTGGATTGTTGCAATATAAAGAGCGCACCATAACAAATAGCCGCCACAATCAGGACTACAAACAGCCACAACAATGCAAAACTGGCCGTGTGTTTTTTAACAGGTGCAAGTGCGCTACTGGCAGGCTGCGGTGCAATAGTATCGAAATCAGTCACTGTGTTAATCCTGTAATAAAATGCACTCTTGCGTGCGACAATAATCTAACAAGGCCGCCGTCATGGCGTCATCGGTGGCATTTTCAGCGCAGATAATCCGTTTAAATCCTGCCCCCTGCGCCGCATCAACAATACGCTGGCTGGGCACCAGCAACAGGTTGTTATGCATCCATATACCTGCAATTGCCTGTGGCGCGGGGGGTAACTGCGTCAACACTGCCAACAAATTTTGCAAGCTTTCGCCGCTGTGCACACTCACAATAATCTGTTTGCCCGCCACATCTGCCGCCATTAATTGCAGCAATTGTTCGCTTGCTCCCTTGGGTAAACTGCGCTCATACAATTCACAATAATCTACCGAGGCGCCGCGCTTACGCAACTCTTCGGCGAGATGGCCACGTCCGCCACAGCCGCGAAAAATCAGGATTTTTTCACCATCCACATCCTGGAGATGCGCGGCGCTCAATAAATCTTCGCTGGTCATACCGCCACTGGCGCTAACTGCCAGGTCTTGTACCCTCACGCCGTAGCTGGCCAGTTTTTTTGCGGTAGTTGCACCTACGGCAAAATAATCGATCCCCATCGGCAATTGCGGCCAGTAATCCTCCAGCCAATTCATGCCATATTCAACTGCATTTTGGCTAACAAAAATAACTTTCTGGTAAAGATCAAAATTCAGGATTTTATTTTTAATCGCACGAATTTTTGTCTCATCTGCAACCGCAGAAATTTGCAACAGGTTCAGGCGCGTGCTGCCAAGTCCCAACTGGTTCAACTGTTCCGCCCAAGCTACGGCTTGGGCTTCAGGCCGGGTGATAACAACACAATAATTTTGCGTCAAATCGCTCATTATTTATTCCGCGCTTGCGTAAACCTCGGCGAGGATTTTATCCGCGCCGGCAGCGAGCAAACGCTCGGCCAGTTCAACACCCATCTTTTCTGCATCAGCTACCGGGCCGGAAATTTCGTCATACAACATTTGGCTGCCATCAGGTGAACCTACCAATCCACGCAGCCATAACCCTTGCTCGCGATGAATAGCATAGCAGGCGATAGGCACCTGGCAGCCGCCCTGTAAATGACGATTCATCGCGCGCTCCGCCACAACTTGCTCGGCAGTGCTCTGATGATGCAAAGGTTTCAGCAACGCAATAGTTGCAGCATCGTCAACACGGCACTCGATACCCACGGCTCCCTGCCCACCCGCCGGCAAACTTTGTTCGGGAGTTATATAAGCGCGAATGCGCTCCTTCAATTCCAGACGGATCAAACCGGCCGCGGCCAGGATAATTGCATCGTATTCACCATCGTCTAATTTTTGCAGGCGTGTCTGTACGTTGCCGCGCAAAAATTTAATTTGTAAATCCGGGCGACTGGCGAGCAATTGGCATTGGCGACGCAGACTGGAGGTCCCAACCACCGCGCCTTGCGGCAGTTCCTCCAGCGCATTAAAACGGTTGGAGACAAAAGCATCGCGCGCATCTTCGCGCGGACAAATTACTGATAAACCCAGACCAGCGGGAAAATCCATGGGTACATCTTTCATCGAGTGCACCGCGATATCTGCCTCATTGGCCAGCAGCGCCTGCTCCAATTCTTTGACAAACAGGCCTTTGCCACCCACTTTAGCCAAGGGAACGTCGAGGATTTTATCCCCGCGACTGGTGAGCGGTACCAGCTCGACCAACAAGCCGGGATGGTGTTTTTCCAACTCGGCTTTGACATATTCTGCCTGCCAAAGGGCAAGCAAGCTTTTACGGGTGGCGATGCGCAGCGGGCGGGTGGCGGAGTAGGTCATGGTAGGGATCACACTATTCGAATAATAGCGGCCATGATAACACTCTGGTTTGTGATAGGGATTGGCGGTTTTTTTTTAGAGTGGTATTCCGTATCAAAATTTGCACCAAAAAAAACGCCAGCATTGTGAGCTGGCGTTTTTTAAGGATTTCACGGCGACTTATTGACCCGCTTTCAGCAACTCCCAGTACTTTTCATATACAAGAACGGTATCACCCAGATCCTGGTGAAAACTGCCTTTGGCAATATCTTCCGCTGCAGGAAATACAGTTTTGTTGTTGCGCAGGGCTTCATCCAAAAGAGCAATACCGGCAGTGTTAGGTGCGGCGTAGCCCAATTCTTCGATGGCAGCTTTGGCGCTTTCGGCGCGCAGCATAAAGTCGATGAACTTGTGCGCGTTTTCCACGTTAGCTGCGCCTTTTGGAATTACAAAGCTGTCGACCCACAGTACAGCACCTTCTTCAGGATAAATGTACTGCAGGTCTTCCATTTCTTGTTGCGCCATATAGGCCTCGCCGTTCCAGATGGCGCCGATGCTAACGTTACCCTGGATCAATGGAGTCTTGGGCGAGTCAGAATTGATCACCTTGATGCTTGGCCAGAGGGTTTTCAATTTCTCGTAAGCAGCTTTAATTTCTTCTTCGTTAGTGCTGTTGTTTTGAAAACCGGCAACACGCAGGCCAACGTAGAAGTTGTCACGGACGTCGTCCATGATCATCAACTTGCCAGCGTATTCAGGCTTCCACAAATCAGCCCACTTGGTAATTTTGCTGGCATCAACATCTTTGTTATTGACCGCAATCGATGTCGCACCCCACAGATAGGGAACACTGAAATCATTATTGGGATCGTATGGCTTGTTCATCATGTTGGCGTCGAGGTTGCCGTAATTGCTCAGCGATTCTTTTTTGATCGGCTGGATCAAACCTTCTTTACGCATTTTTTCAACGTAAAAGGTCGATGGTACGGCGATATCGTAACCCTTGCCTTCCATCAGTTTGATCTTGGCATACATCGCCTCGTTACTTTCGTAAGTGGCGTATTCAACTTCGATCCCGGTTTCTTTGGTGAATTGTTCAAGCACAGCAGCGGGAATATATTCAGTCCAATTGTAGATCACTACTTTTTGCGGACCGGTAGCCGGTGCGGGTGCTTCTGCTGCCGCTGGTGTTGATGCAGTGGTTTCAGCAGGTGCCTGGGTTTCGGATTTGTCGGAACATCCACTAATTAATAAGGCTGCGGCCAAGGCCAACCATTTTTTCATCTTATTTATCCTCACGTAAGAGAAGTTGGGAAATAACAACCAGTACCAAAGAAACTACGAGCAAAATCGTCGAAATCGCATTTACCTCGGGTGAAACACCCACACGCACCATGGAGTAAACCTTGAGCGGCAATATTTCATAACCGGGGCCAGTCACAAATGCACTGACTATTACGTCATCCAATGACAGGGTAAAACTCAACAACCATCCTGATGCTACGGCGGGTAACGCCAGCGGCAGAATAATTTTCCAGAAAATACTACTCTCGGATGCGCCCAAATCCCGTGCAGCCTCCAACATTTTCATATCAAACCCTTTGAGCCGCGAGTAGACAGCGACTATGACAAACGGCAGACAAAACGTAATGTGGCCGATCACCAATGAGATAAAGCCCAATTTAATGCCCAGCGCCATAAATACGATCAGCAATGAAATAGCCATCACAATCTCCGGCGTAAGCATACTCACAAACACCATGGATGACAGCAGCGCTTTGCCCTTGAAGTGATAGCGATGCAATGCAACAGCAGCAAGTGTGCCAATTACCGTCGCCACACTGGCTGCGACTATGGATACCGTAAGTGAATTGAGCGCAGCTCCCATCAAACCTTCGTTATTCCAGAATTTTTCGTACCATTTAAAGGTAAAGCCGCCCCACTTGATGCCATATTTGGATGCATTAAAGGAGTTCACTACCAGCACCAATATGGGGATGTAGATCAGCGTGAGCACCAGGCCCATAAATCCCCATCTAAAAATCGGAGCCATTGAGCCCTCCTTGTTTACTGACAAAACGGGAGGCGCGGAAATACAGCCACAACATAAAACCCAACAATACAATCAGGATCACACTAAACGCCGAGCCAAACGGCCAATCGCGAGTGTGTAGGAACTGGGTTTTGATTACATTACCGAGCAACAGATTTTTGGCTCCGCCGAGCAGGTCAGAAATATAGAACATCCCCATCGCTGGCAGCAGTACCATCAAACAGCCCGCCACTATACCGGGCGAGGTAAGGGGTACGGTGATATACCAAAAACGGCTCAGGGGACCAGCACCCAAATCTTTCGCAGCATGGTGCAAACGTATGTCGAGTTTTTCCAGTGCAGAGTAAAGCGGCAACACCATAAACGGCAGGAGGATGTAGCAGAGACCGAGAATTACCGCAAACTGGGTATAAAGCAATTGCAAAGGCTTATCGATCAAGCCCAACCCGATCAATGATTTATTAATAATGCCCTGGTTGCCCAGGATAAATTGAATCGCATAAGTACGAACCAGCGAATTGGTCCAGAACGGCAGAATGACCAGAAACAGAATCACCGGCTGCCAGCGCTTGGGCAGGCTTACAATCGCCATCGCAAAGGGGTAACCAATCAACAAACAAAACACCATTGCCAGCAGTGACATGCGCAATGAATCCCACAGCACCTGCAAATACAGCACGTCGAGCGTGCGCACATAGCTATCAACATTTACCGGCAGGCTAACAGTGGCTTGCGGGTCACGTGTCAGAAGGCTGGTGAAGATCACCAGCAAGTTGGGAAAAAAGACGAACAGCGTCAACCAGACACTGGCGAGCCCGATTGCCCAGAAACGGAACGAACCGAAACTAGACCTCATGGGGCAACACCACTTCCCAGCCAGGCACCCACTTGATTGCGACTTTTTGATTCAAGCTATAATCGAATGAAGGATCATCTTCATCAAAAAATTCACTGGCGATCACTTCAATACCGGATGGCAAACGAATCAGGGAGTCGAGGGTTTTACCTTTGTAGTTGCGCTCTATGACCTCACCCACCAAATACTGGTCCGGATGCGGATCATCAATATATTCAACACGGACATCTTCAGGGCGCAGCAACACATTGACTTTATCACCGACTTTGAAGTTGTGTTCAGCGTGCAAGCGCCATTGCAAGCCCTCCACTTTCACTTCGTATTCGTGGTTGCCATCGATCTCGACAATCTCACCCACGAGCTGATTAATTTCGCCAATAAACTTGGCCACAAACAAATTCGCTGGCTGCTCGTAAATTTCGCGCGGTGTGCCCAATTGCTGCACCTTGCCTTTGTTCATTACCACTACGCGATCGGACATGGACAAGGCTTCTTCCTGGTCGTGCGTTACATACACAAAGGTGATGCCGAGTTTTCGTTGCAGGCGCTTGAGCTCGATTTGCATTTGCTGGCGTAATTTATAATCGAGCGCGGAAAGGGATTCATCGAGCAATAATAATTTGGGGCGATTGACCACTGCGCGTGCGATAGCCACACGCTGCTGCTGGCCACCGGAAAGTTGTGCCGGTTTGCGTTCGGCAAATTCACCCAGCCGCACCATTTCCAGCGCCTCGGTGACACGCGGCGCGATTTCCTCTTTAGCCACACCACTCATACGCAAACCGAAAGCAACGTTATCGAAAACGGTCATATGCGGAAACAAGGCATAACTCTGGAACACAGTATTGATGGGACGTTTTTCAGCAGGTACCTGGCCGATATCATGGTTTTCCAGCTGGATGTTGCCCGTATCGGTATCTTCCAACCCCGCAATCATGCGCAGCACAGTTGTTTTACCGCAGCCGGAAGGACCCAGGAGCGTAAAGAATTCGCCGTCGAATATGGTGAGATCAAAATTATCAAGAACTCGGTTACTGCCATAGGTTTTGGACAGATTGTTGAGAATCAGCAGGGCGCGCGGTTCATTCACCTCGACAGAGCTCCTCTAGTTATTGTGCAAGGGGGATCAATAGTCACGTGCAGGCGCGCTCGGGACGATTCAGGTCGGCAAAACAAGAGGTTGCAAACCTACGCAAAAGACAGGCCATTCTACTCAAATGAACAGCTAAAAATCCAGCATTGCACTGCCCAAAAAACAGTCTGATAAATGCTGTTAAACCTATGGATTTAAAGCAAAAAAATTATAGATAAACCGCCCCAAAACAAATCGACCCCAATGAAGGGGTCGATAACAGGAATCAGTAATCAGATAGGGCGGCCGCCATAATCAGGGGTCGGCTTTTTAGGAGGATCAGCGGTGACATTAGCCGGCACTTCATTGATCTTGCCGCCGCGGGCGAGGAAGGCCGCAATTTGAGCTTCCAGCTCATCGCGCGCTTTCTGGCGCGACGCTATGCTGAAATCCTCTAACGCCTCGGACTCAACCACCTTGGCCGCAGGACTGGCATAGCTCACTTCATCGCTATCGAGCGCCTCGTCCGCCTCATCGGCGTCCTCTTCCCCCTCTACGCCAGTATCCTCTATCTCTTCGTCGTTAATGGGGTCTTCATCAGTCATAATGTCACCTGAAACTGTACAATGTGAATTCTTAGTATTTTGTTTCTAACCGAAGCCTCGCTGACGCTAACAAAGGCTCCCGGCTAATTTATAGCGCATACTCTTTTAAACGTCATGACTATTGGTGATTAATTTTTAGGCTTTTTTTATATTACCAACATCTTGGTGACAGATTTTAGTTATTAACCCCTATCAAGTCTAGCGCTTGCAACAAGCGTGAAAAAAAGTTACAGCAAAGTTCCCAGCCACTGGAGCAGCTTGCGCATTAAATATTCACTTTTGGATTATTATCAAACCTTATGAATTTCAAACACCTTGCAAAACATTTCCCCGAACTAGCGGCATTGGAACCAGCACAACAACAAGCGCTGCTTGCCCAAGCTTACCAGGATGCATTTGCGACGGAGCACAAATTAACAATATGGCGGAGCAATCTGGTTAGCGCCCTGATTATGACCAGCCTATGTTTTTTATTTGTACTCGTGCTCAGGCCAGCATTGGGGCTATCGCAACAAACCAGTGCATTTGTATTAATGCTGATTGCATTTCCCGTGTATTTTTTTATTCAACACCGCCGTTTTATCAAACGATTGCGCAACAGCCTGCATAAACTTTTACCATAAAAAAACGCCACTGGAAGGTGACGTTTTTTATGGTAACAGCAGCACAAAAAATTTATGCTGCCAGATTAATTACACTGCATCTGAACCGGTTTCACCCGTGCGGATACGAATAATTTCATCGAGCGGGGCGATGAAAATTTTGCCATCGCCAATTTTGCCGGTTTGCGCTGCTTTGGTAATGGCTTCTACCGCCTGCTCAACCATTGAATCGTCAACCGCCAATTCAATTTTTACTTTCGGTAGAAAATCTACTACATATTCAGCACCGCGATAAAGTTCGGTGTGACCTTTTTGACGGCCGAAGCCTTTCACTTCAGTTACGGTCATACCTTGAACACCTACATCTGATAATGCAGTACGTACGTCGTCAAGTTTGAACGGTTTTACAACAGCGGTAATCAGTTTCATTATTAATTCCTTTGCTGGAGTCTTGTGAATGCTGGTGCCGGAAAACCCATACCATCTTGCGATTGGCCTGAGCCCGGAAACTTGGGGTAAAGATACACCCAAGCTTCGCACATCAACAACAACTTTAGTAAGAGATAAGTTTTTTTACAGCCACAGCCAGCATTTTTACACAGGCCGCAACCAGGTTAAGTGAAACAGTTATTTATTGGTGAACTCGGGATAAGCTTCCATACCACACTCGACCAGATCTACACCTTCGAATTCCTCTTCTTCGGATACACGGATACCCATCACCAGCTTGATGACAAACCATACCGCCAGGCTGACTGCAAACACCCACCCAAAGATCACCGCCGCACCGGTTAATTGCCCGAGGAAGCTGGTACCTTCGGCCGTGAAGGGAACCACCAGCAGACCAAATAAACCTGCTGCTCCGTGTACAGAAATTGCACCGACCGGGTCATCGATACGCAACTTATCGATGCCAAGGATAGAGAACACCACTAGCACGCCGGCAACCAAACCAATAATGACAGCGGCAAATGCGCTGGGGGTATCAGGACTGGCGGTGATAGCAACCAGACCAGCCAAAGCACCATTGAGGATCATAGTCAGATCCGCTTTACCAAACAGCATGCGTGCCACTATAAGCGCACCAATCAATCCACCTGCAGCTGCAGCGTTAGTATTAAGGAAAACCATAGCCACCGAATTGGCGTTAGCGATATCGCCCAGCTTAAGCACTGAACCGCCGTTGAAACCAAACCAACCAAACCACAGGATCAAAGTACCCAGGGTAGCTAACGGAAGGTTAGCCCCGGTAATTGCATTGATTTCGCCGTTGGGGCCATATTTCCCCTTGCGTGCGCCAAGCAATAACACACCGGCCAATGCCGCCGAAGCACCCGCCAAATGCACAATGCCTGAGCCGGCAAAATCCTTGAACCCAAATTGATCATCGAGATTCAGGCCAAAAACCCCTTCAGCGCCCCAGGTCCATGAGCCTTCCATTGGATAAATAAAACCAACCATTACCAATGAGAACAGCAGAAATGCCCAAAGCTTCATACGCTCAGCCACTGCGCCCGATACGATCGACATGCAGGTTGCAGCAAACACCACCTGGAAGAAGAAATCTGATGCTCCTGAATAGATCGATCCGCCGGTGAAACCATCTTCACGCCCGGCGAAACTTTTTAAAGTTTCACCTACATCGACCTCACCAATACCGCTCAGAAAAAAATTCCCGCCGTACATAATCGCGTAACCACAGGCGAGATACATGATGGTGGCAGTGGCATAGAGCACCACATTTTTGGTCAGGATTTCAGTGGTATTTTTGGCGCGGACCAAGCCGGCTTCCAGCATGGCAAAACCCGCTGCCATCCACATGACCAAGGCACCACAGATCAAAAAATAGAAGGTATCCATGGCGTATTGCAGATGATAAATATTTTCTTCCATTCCCATTCCCCGTTATCGATCACTAAAAGTTTTTCTCAAAAGCCCCCCGTATCGGAAAGATTCAAGGGGGGCTTTTTAATCATTACATGTGATAACCACGTTCGCCGTGTTCTGCCGTATCCAGACCTTCGGTTTCAACTTCTTCGGTTACACGCAGACCGATCAGGATATCAATCAGTTTGAATGCAATCAGGGAAACAACAGCTGACCAAACAATGGTGACCAATACTGCTTTGGTTTGAATCCAG
>JAJQJO010000068.1 GCA_021323495.1 Cellvibrio sp.
AATCGCTACGATCCTGCCACTGATTCATTTCGCTATTTTGTACCTTCCCCGGCACAGCTGGACGGTGACAAAGTGCTGTATGCGCGCGTGGTATATCAGGATCGGCAGGACCGTATCTGGGTGGGCGGTATCCGCGGCCTGTATTTATTTGATCCGCATAGCGAAACCTTTACCCGCTATCGTCACCTCGAAAATGATCCCTCCAGTCTGAGTGCCGACTTTGTATTTGCGCTTTACGAAGATAGCCGCGGTAATTTCTGGGTGGGCACCGATGGCGGGGGCGTCAATTTGCTCGATCGTTCGACTGGCCGCTTTACTGCCTTCACAACCCGCGATGGTTTGGCAGATGATGTGGTGGCAGGGATCGTAGAGGATGGGCAAGGTTATCTCTGGTTCGGTACCCAAAAAGGCATAGCGCGGTTTGATCCGGACAAAAAACAATTCCGTAATTTTGATAAACGCCATGGGTTGAATGACAATCTCTTTAACCGCAATACCCCCCTGGTAATGGATACCGGGGAATTGTTTTTTGGTAACAGCAAAGGCTTTGTGGTGTTTGATCCTGCGGCCATTACAACCAATGAATATTCGCCACCGGTGGTATTTACCAATTTATTGATCCTCAATAAACCGGTCGACGTGAACACCCCTGATTCGCCCTTGACGGCGGCGATCAATCATCTTTCCTCTATCAATCTGACGCACAAGGCATCGGTCTTTACGCTGGAGTTTTCCGCCCTCAATTTCCAGATGACGGAAGAAAACCAATATGCCTACCGGCTGTTAGGTTTTGATAGTGATTGGATTTTTGCTGGCACCAAGCGCACCGCAACTTACACCAACCTTGATCCGGGTGATTACATATTTGAAGTCAAGGCGAGTAATAACGATGGGGTCTGGAGCAATAAACAAGCGCGCCTGGACATTCATATTGCCCCACCGTTTTGGTCCACCTGGTGGGCCTATGTGGTTTATGCATTGGTGATAGCGCTCTTGTTTTATTGGTTTATCCGCATCCAGCAATTGAAGTTGCGTTATGAACAGCAACAGGTTGAACAGGAGCGCTCGCTGGTGCGCCGCTTGCAACAAGTCGATAAATTAAAAGACGAATTCCTGGCTAACACCTCACACGAATTACGCACCCCACTCAATGGCATTATCGGTTTGGCCGAGTCGCTATTGGACGGACTGAATGGTCCGCTGCCGGCCCATACCCGCTACAGCTTGCGGTTGATTTCTGTCAGTGGAAAGCGGCTTGCTGCCCTGGTGAACGACATCCTCGATTTCGCCAAATTAAAAAACCAGGCGTTAACCTTGCACAAAAAAGCAGTGGATTTACATGTGCTGGTGGATATAGTGATTACGCTCTCGCGTCCCTTGGTGGGCGATAAGCCGCTTAAACTCTACAACCATATTCCGGAAGACCTGCCGCCCGCTGATGCGGATGAAGACCGGTTGTTGCAAATTTTTCACAACCTGATCGGCAATGCGGTGAAGTTCACCCACGAGGGCAGTGTCGATATTTTTGCCGAGCTAAAAGACAACCAGATACAAGTGCAAATTGCCGATACCGGAATCGGAATTGCGGACGATCAGCTCACCGATATTTTCCAACCCTTCCATCAATTGGACGGGCGCGCCGAGCGAATTTATGGCGGCACCGGTTTGGGATTATCGATCACCCAGCAGTTGGTGGAATTGCACGGTGGTTCAATTGCGGTGCAATCAACTGTCGGACAGGGTTCGGTATTCAGTTTCAATTTACCCTTGTCGCTGGAAGTGCCAGCGCGCACGAACGATGAATCCCTGCACGGGTTAGCGACTACCCTTGCGGAAACTCCGGCGCGGCAATTAAATGAATCCCGACGTGTTCGTCATGACCAGCCTTACCAGGGCCACATATTGGTGGTAGATGATGACTCGGTAAACCGCCTGGTATTGGTCAATCATCTTGCACTACGCAACTATCGTGTCACTGAAGCAGCCAGCGGTGAAGAGGCGCTCGCGCTGGTGCAAGAACTGGGCGACATAGATTTGGTTCTGCTCGATATTATGATGCCGAAAATGTCCGGCTATGAAACCTGCACGCGTTTACGCGAGCAGTATCGCACTTATGAATTGCCCATTATTTTTCTTACCGCGCGCAGCCAGACACAGGATCTGGTGATGGGTTTTAAAGTGGGCGCGAATGATTATTTAATTAAACCGATCACCAAGGAAGAATTGCTGGCGCGGGTGGATATGCACTTGCAGCTATACAGCACTACCCAATATCTGGATCACAAGGTGGCGGAGCGCACGGAAGAATTGCGCGCTAAAAATGAAGGTTTGAAACAGGCACAACATGAATTGGAGCTGGCCTATAAAAAATTGGAAGAGGCCAGCTTATCCGACCCGCTCACTGGTTTGCACAACCGTCGCTTTTTAAGCAAATCCATGGCGGCCGATATTTCACTGGTGGAGCGCGAATACCAGAATTGGCTATTTGCCAATCAAACCAGCGGGGAAGATGAGGTCCGCTGGCCGCTGCCCAAAGAGCACGACTTGATTTTTATGTTGCTCGATGTGGATTATTTCAAATGGGTCAATGACAGCTATGGCCACAGCGCGGGCGATAAAGTATTGGAGCAGTTGAGTCGCCTGCTGGAGGACGTGCTGCGCGATTCTGATTACCTGGTGCGCTGGGGGGGCGAGGAGTTTTTAATTGTGGCGCGTTTCTGTTCACGTGCGGAAGCGCCCGAAATGGCGGAGCGGATCCGCCAGGCAGTTGCGCATTATGTATTCGATCTGGGCAATGGCCAACAGCTGCAAAAAACTTGCTCGATTGGTTATGCGGTTTATCCCTTTTATCCACAAGTACCGAATACCCTGAGTTGGGAGCAGGTGGTAGATACCGCCGACCGCGCACTCTATGCCGCCAAAAATGCGGGGCGCGATTGTTGGGTTGGCATCACCAGTAAACCCGGCTCAGTGCAAGCAATGAATCCGGCCGTTGATAAAAACCTCAATATCCTTCTCTCCAAAGGGGCGATTGAAATTGAGGCTTCGGTGGATAAGGCCTTTGTTAAATTTTAACCCGGTAGTTATTTTTTCCCGGACATGTTTTGCTGGAATTCCTGCACCTGTGTAGCACTGGCTTCGGTCTGGTATTTTTCTTTCCAGTCGGCGTAGGGCATGCCGTAGATGCGCGCGCGCGCATCTTCGTAATCGAGCTCAATATCCTCTGCTTTGGCGGCCGCGACATACCATTTGCTCAAACAGTTGCGGCAGAACCCGGCAAGGTTCATCAGGTCGATATTTTGCACATCCTTGCGGCTGTCCAAATGTTCGAGCAGGCGGCGAAACGCGGCCGCTTCCAGGGCTTGTTGGCGGTCGGGGGAAAGGTCATTAATGTTCATCGCATAAACCTGTTGGGGTAGGGGTGTGATCTGGTCGGTATTTGTGTTGTCGATAAAATTGCCCGAGGGTGCCAGTGTCGACCATGGCAACTGGCAGGTCAATCGCGCCTAATTCATCGCCCTTCCTTGAACCTCAAATCAACCTGCCTATACTCAAACCGTGCTGACAATTCCTGCTGCACCTGCCTGCGGGTTATTTGATCGATTTTGCCGCTTTAATTCATACCAGTTCCTTTTTGTTGGGGCCGTTTCTATGTTGGGGGTTGTTGCGTGAATATTATTTTAGGGATTATCGTCGTCCTGGGATGTGTGATTGGCGGTTTCGCCATTCATGGTGGTAATCCTATGGCGTTGATGTCACCGGTCGAGATATTGATTATTTGCGGCGCCTCGCTGGGGGCGATGATTATTGGCAACCCATTGTCGGTCACTATTGGTGTGGTCAAATCTGCAGGCGCACTCATGACGCCTTCCAAGTTTAATAAAACGTTTTACCTTGAAATCCTCACCTTACTTTACGACATCCTGAACAAAACCCGCCGCGAGGGATTGATGGCGATTGAGGGCGATATTGAGGAGCCGGATACCAGTCCGCTATTTAGTAACTATCCAGAGATTTTAAAAGACCATCACATCGTTGAATTTATCTGCGATTACCTGCGCATCATGGTGGCGGGCAATATGGCACCACACGAGTTGGAATCGCTGATGGAGCAGGAGCTGGATGGTCACCACCAAGAGGCTTCGGTAATTCCAGGGGCGATCCAAAATGCCGCCGATGGCTTGCCTGGTTTCGGTATTGTGGCAGCGGTACTCGGCGTGGTTATCACCATGAGCAAGATTGGCGGCCCACCCTCAGAGATTGGCGCCTCGGTGGCGGCGGCTCTAGTGGGAACTTTGTTAGGGATTTTGTTTGCCTATGGGTTTATCGGACCTTTTGCGTCTTACCTGAATGGCAAAGTACGCGACGAGTCCCGCGCGTACGAATGTGTTAAAGCCGTTCTCGTCGCCTCTATGAACGGTGTTCCACCACAAGTCGCTGTGGAGTTTGGCCGCAAGGTGCTGTTTCACAGCGTGCGTCCCAGCTTCCAGGAATTGGAAGAACAATATCGCGCCAGTAAGAAGTAAGGGCAGAGCTTTATGGAAAAGGGCGCGAATCAGCAACCCATTATTATCAAAAAGAAGAAGGGGCACGGCCATGGGCATCATGGTGGCTCCTGGAAGGTAGCACTCGCGGACTTTATGACGGCGATGATGGCATTCTTCTTATTGATGTGGTTGCTTGGCAGTACGTCAACAGAAGAACAAAAGGCTATCGCTGCGCACTTTAAAGATCCCGGCAGCGAATTTGTGGTCGGCGAAGGCGGTGCGGATTTGGGTATTATCAGCCAGGATAAACCTGCACCCCAGACCCAGGCAGATGATCCCAATGATGAATCTGCAAATGATCAAGAGGCGACCAAAGATGACATCAAGGATATGACTGATGATCAGTTGAAAAAAGAAATGGAGCGTATTGAATCGCAGCAGTTGGAAGAACTGAAAAAACAATTGGAAACTGAAATCAATGCACTTGATTCGGTATTCCAGCAAATCAAGGACCAAATCCTGATCGATTTCACCGCGTTGGGGCTGCGTATCCAGATTGTCGATAAAGACCAGCGCCCGATGTTTGATGTAGGCAGCGCGAATTTGCAAACCTGGTCGTCCGATGTCCTGCATGCACTGGCGCCGATCCTGGATAAAGTGCAAAACAAAATCAGTGTGACCGGCCATACCGATGCAACACCCTATGGTGCCGGTGCGACCTATACCAACTGGGAATTATCGGCCGACCGCGCCAATGCCGCGCGCCGCGCGTTGCTTGAAGGCAGTTATCCGGAAGGCAAGGTGGCGACGGTGCAGGGCATGGGGTCGGCAGCACCGCTTTTGGTCGATAAACCTGGCGAGCCAATCAATCGCCGCATTGCGATTATCGTACTCAAAAAAGCAGTGGCCGAAGCACTCGGCAGTGGTGTGGGAATTGATAGCGGTAATTTAATTAAAAGCGGCGATACCTTTACCAAACCGACGCAACCTGCCGGGCCGAAAATTTTATCGCCCACCGAAGTGGATGATGCTATCGATGCTGAAAATGCGCAGTAATTAATCCGATAGTGCTATCTCTATAAAAAGGGCTACCGAGGTAGCCCTTTTTATAGAGTGATATTTATGTCAGTAAAACGCTGGAAATAATTTTAACCCATTACCCGCCCTTGATTATCCAGCTATTTCCCCATGCGTTGCAGCACATGTTCCGCCATGCCGCTTGCCAATTGTTGTTCACTTAAAAATACCCGGCCGATTTTTTCTTTCACCCACAGTTCTGCTTCTTCCTCGTTGTGGGTCCTGATTACTGTTTCAATTTTGGGATTTAGCTTGCGCGCTATATCAATCATTTGCCGTACATGAAAGGTATTGGATGTCGCGGCTACCAATATGCCTGCCTTGGCGATGTGCGCCTGGATAAGCACATTAGCGTCGGATGCATCACCGCAGACCGCAGGAATATTTTTCGCCCGCAACTCTTTAACGATTGCGCGATCCGCTTCAGCGACGACATACGGAATTTGTTTGTCATCGAGTATTTTTGCAATGCGGCGTCCCACGCGCCCATAACCCACGAGCACTACCTGGCCGGAGAGATAGGCCTCATCGGTACTCATCGGCAATACTGCCAATGGGTCATCGCGCAGCTCCAGTTTGCGCGCAAATGCCGAGTGCTTGAGTGCCCAGGTACGCAGTGGTTCCAGCAGCGTAAACATCAGCGAGTTGAGTGCGATGGAAACCAGGGCGCCGGCCAGAATCAGGTTTTGTGCCTGGATATCCATCAGGCCCAAACTAATACTCAAGCCTGCCAGGATAAAAGAAAACTCGCCGATCTGGGCCAGGCTCGCCCCGACAATCAATGCCGTATTGAGCGGGTAACGGAAGAAAAGTACCAATGCTATAGCCGCGATTGTTTTCCCAAACATAATGATGGCCACCACAGCGAGCACTTTAAGTGGTTCATCGAGCAGAATATGGGGATCAAACAACATGCCGACCGATACAAAAAACAATACTGCAAAAGCATCGCGGAGCGGCAGGGAGTCATCGGCTGCGCGGTGGCTGAATTCCGATTCGCGCAACATCATGCCGGCGAAAAAAGCACCTAGTGCGAAGGACACATCGAAGAGCAATGCCGAGCCATAGGCAACTCCTACGGCGGTGGCGATTACGCATAGGCTAAACAGCTCACGTGAGCCGGTACCGGCCACCCACCAGAGCAATTTGGGTAGCACGCGTTTACCTACAACCAGCATAAACACCACAAACGCGGCGACTTTTCCCAGCGTAATCAGCAGCGCGACGGCGATGTGTTGGTCGTTGGTAGCAGGGGCATGGCCGCTGGCGGTGGGGATGGTACCCATGATGCCCGCAATCACTGGCAGAAGTACCAGCACCAGTACCATCACCAGATCTTCCACCACTAACCAACCCACGGCGATACGACCATTAAGCGTTTCGATCTGTCCGCGTGCTTCGAGGGCTTTAAGCAGCACCACCGTACTGGCACAGGAAAGTGATAAACCGAACACCAGGCATTGCGCCAGATCCCAACCCCATAAATAACCGGCCCCGGCGCCAAGCAAAGTAGCAATAGTGATTTGCAGCATTGCCCCAGGTACGGCAATACGTTTTACCGCCAACAGGTCACCCACGGAAAAATGCAGGCCGACCCCGAACATCAGCAGCATCACTCCGATTTCTGCGAGCTGCGCCGTGAGCGCTACATCGGCGACAAAACCGGGGGTAGAGGGACCGACGATGATACCGGCCACAAGGTAGCCAATGAGCGGGGGTAGGCGCAGGCGCGCGGCGATAAATCCCAAAATCATCGCCAGACCGAGACCGGCGGCAATAGTCGTGATCAGGCTAATGTCATGTGGCATACGCAGCTAAGTCCTTGATGAATGAGGGGTAACTATATTGGCTGGGGGCAAAAAAGTGCAACCGATGCGCCGTTATTTACCTTTTTTTATATAGGCAATTTATCCAGCTGGGATTGAATAGCCGCTACCGCAGCCCCAGATTGCTCAGGTCCCAAAAGATCGGTTCACGCATTGAACACTGGTCATCCAGACCAGCTAATCCCAGGTACCCACAGGAGAACTCCATGTTTTACGAACTTACCGTAGTGCAATTCAGCAAAGCGCTCAGCAACCTCAGCGCCATCCTCGATAAAGGTGCTGCCCATGCCGAAGCGAAAAAATTTGATGTATCGGTACTGCTGAATTCGCGCCTCGCGCCCGACCAATTCAACTTGATTCGCCAGGTGCAAATTGCTTGCGATACTGCCAAGTTGGGTGTTGCACGTTTGACCGGTACAGTAGAATCGGCTCCGGTACATGCAGACACTGAAACAACCCTGGCAGAATTGAAAACGCGTATCCAGGCAGTGCTGGATTATCTGGCCGGTTTTAAACCTGAGGATTTCGCCGGTGCTGCCGAGCGTCAAATCAGCCAGCCGCGCTGGGAGGGTAAATATCTCACCGGTACCGAGTTTGCGATCCAACATGCTATTCCCAATATTTATTTCCATGTCACTACTGCCTACGCGATCCTGCGGCACAACGGTGTGGATGTGGGTAAGAAGGATTATCTTGGAAGCATGCCTTACAAAAGTTAATATGGCGCATCAATAATCAATCCGTGCGCTCGCCAAGCAGCGCGCGGATTACATAAAGGATGCGTACTGATGTCTGATGTTCGACTGGATATTTATTTGCTCGGTGAAGCACAACCGGGTGTGGAGCGGTCAACACTGGTACGCAATCTTGCGGCCACGTTCAAAAAAGATGTTCCCGTCATTGAAAAAATGCTGCGTAAACCGCGCACTTTACTCAAAGCCAATGTCGATGCAGCCACCGCTGCCAAATATAAAGGCGCGATCAACAAAGCCGGTGGTCAATGCGATTTGGTAGCTCATGGCGAGCAGCTATTTCCCAGTGAAGCATTAAATCCCGTCACCCCGCGCCCCACCTTGACGATTGCACCGGTTGAGCCAGCGGCCGTTATAGGTGATGAAGTCCCTGCATCCGTATCTGACCGCGATATAAATTATTATTCAACGCCCACCACTGAGAGTGAAGCGACCGAACACTTTTGTTACCAATGCGGCCGGACTATCGCTGAGGGATTGGCACAGTGCCCTTATTGCCATGCGCCGCAAATCCTGTTTCATCGCAAAGATAAAGCGGCAGCCGGTGTGCTCGCGTTTTTTCTCGGTGGCTTGGGTGTCCACCGTTTTTATCTGGGGCAATGGTGGGGGATTTTTTATCTGCTGTTTTGGTTCACATTAATTCCGAGCATTGTTTCATTGGTTGAAGCCTTTGTATTCTGGTTTACGTCCAATGAACGCTGGGACCAAAATTATGGGCGGGTACCCGCCGCCAGCGCCGGCTTCAAAGCATTCGTAGCGGTAGTGGGATTTTTTGCCTTTATCGGGATAGTGGGAATGACTGCCGCTATAGCCTTGCCTGCCTACATGGATTACACCACGCGGGCAAAAGTACAGGGCGCACTGCCACTGGTTAATGAAACCCGTCAAAAAATTACCCGGGTTATCCAGAAAAAAGATTTTTTGCCGAGTGAAAATCTATTGGCAGGTTTGCCAGAGAATATCAGCAATGAATTTGTTAGCTCCATTCATTTAAGTGAAGGTGCACAAATGATTGTTACCTTCCGTATTCCACATTTACGCGACGGGGACAACACAATCATTTGGACTCCGACAAAAAAGGGTGACGAGATCAAGTGGCAATGTTTGGGGGGATCCCTTAACGATAAATATCGCATGCCTGAATGTCGTGGTGGGGTAAACAAGTAATCGGAGCGAATGTTTTTTTGTTTCGGGGGAGTTCAATACCAAGCCGGGTGATACGCATCCCCGGCTTTTTTTAACGCCTGTTTTTCTACCAAGATTGTTCAGGTTTAAAACTTAAAATAGGAAATTTTTTCTTGCAGGTCTGCAGACACACTCATTAATTCACCACTACAGCGTTCGACCTGCGATATAGCGGTCACGGTTATGTCTGTCACTTCGTTAATGCGAATAACATTTCGGTTAATTTCCTCTGCAACATGAGACTGCTGTTCGGCTGCGGTAGCAATCTGGATATTCAAATCGTTTACTTCAGATACCGAGCGTTTTATCACCCCGAGAATAGTATCTGTCTCTTTGGTGAAGCTTACCGTTTGCTGTGCTTCAACTCGGCTTCGTTCCATTGTAGTAACCGCGTTGGCAACGCCTGTTTGCAAGCGCTCAATCATGCCGCGAATTTCTTCGGTAGACATGTGTGTACGACTGGCAAGGGTTCTGACTTCATCAGCAACTACGGCAAATCCGCGCCCTTGTTCGCCCGCTCTGGCAGCTTCAATAGCGGCGTTCAATGCGAGCAAATTGGTTTGTTCCGCGATACTACGAATTACATCGAGTACCTTGCCGATCTCTTTGCTCTCCAGCGAAAGTTGGGTAATGACAGCGGCAGTCCCTTCAATTTCATGATGTAAATCGAGTACAGATTTGACACTGTTGCCCACCAGTTTGCCGCCTTCGTCAACACGATAATCTACCGTCTTGGTAGACTCTGATGCAAATTGTGCATTTCGTGCAACCTCGCTCACCGTTGCGGTCATTTCATTCATAGCAGTGGCGACCTGCTCGGTTTCTTCTTTTTGTACGCGTAGTTCACGAATCGATTTTTCACTACTCGTGGCGAGCTGGCGCGACGTATCCTTCAATTGGTCCGATGTGCTTTGAATACCAGAGACGATACTTTTTAATTGCTTCGCCATCTGTAGCATGGCTGCCATAATGCTGCCCGATGGGCTGTCAGATTCTCTTAAATCAGTGTTCAACTCGCCACGGGAAATATCTTGCGCTAATTTTGCTGCAATTTCCGGTTCTGCACCCAACTGGCGAATCAAATTCCTGCTGAAGTAAATGGATACAACAATACCAACAACCGTAGCGACCAACATACTGATAATAAGCGTTGCTGAGGTGGTATCTTTGGATTGCGCTTCCGCTTCGGCGCGCACCTTTAATAAATTGCTTTCCTCTTGACGTATATCGCTCAGAATTAACCGCATCGCATCCATTCCCATTTTACCTTTAGCCTCGCGCATCATAGTGACTATGTCATCCATAGAGCCCGAACTTACAGCGACTTCCCGACGTTTGGCAATCTCGACATCCACTACGCCGGTTTTCCATGTTTGGTAATCCCTGACCAGTCTTTCCAGTCGTGCTTGTTGTTTTTCATTATCACTTGTCTTCGCTTTTATTTTCTCGAAGGCAGCTTTAAAATCCTGTTCACCTTGCTTCAACGGATCCAAAAAACTGTCTTCCCCTGCTAATAAATAACCACGCTGACCGGTTTCGATATTAACCAGCGCAATCAAAATATTTTCGACTTCAGAAATGACTTCGTGAGTGTGGTTCGTCCATTTATTGTTTTCTATGTTTCTATTAAATTGGATGAATGTCAGAACCGAAGATATAAGGAAAACACCAAGCACCAGCCCAAACCCCAAAAGCAACTTACCCCGAATACCCAACGAAACCATAGAAACCTCAACTAAATAGCTAAAATATATTGCAAACGGCATCTCACAGAAGGAAATACTAGTAGGAAAATCATATATAACAAGGAACTGGCATTTACCCTGAATTGCGCCAACAGGGTTTTGCGCAGCCTAACGAGGGGGAATGGTTGAATTCTCTGCGCAGCTAACGAGGGATTAGGCAACCACGAAAAAAGCTTGAATTAGTTATCGGGATATTAGTTCAGATTTATTTATTTGGAATAAACGGAGGTGTGGTCTGCGAGGTACGATATTGATAAGGGATTCATTATGATGGAGTTGTAGCCTTCGTAATAAGGGCGTCCCATAGAACGCCCTTGTCGATCTGGTTACCGGGCAATTTTCGCCTTGCGCACCAATTGGACAAACTCGGTGCGGTAGCCAAATTCATCTTTGCCTTTATTGGCTTGCGCCAGTTCTATCACCTTGTCGTAAGTAAAATCACCTGCATAGTTGCTGCCGCGTAAGAGTTGCGCAAAACCGGCTACGGCAATGGCGAAATTTGCCTCTTGTTGGTACGCCGCGGTGGCTGGGGTTTTGTTCGTTGCCGCGATAGGTGTTTCGATCAGGTTGGATTTGGTTTCGCTCGGTAATTTGTAGCGCAAACGCAAAAAGGCGTATTCATTGTTCTTGTTTGCGTCCATTTTCTTCGTTTGTTGGTAGCGACTTTCTTCCAGCAATCCGCTCTCTGCACCTGCCGGTGTAATTTCATAAATTGCGGTGACGCGTTGGCCTGCACCTATTTCACCAGCATCCACTTTATCATTGTTAAAATCCTCACGGTTAAGCGCGCGGGTTTCATAGCCGATCAGGCGATATTCCTTAACTACAGCCGGATTAAATTCCACCTGGATTTTTACATCCTTGGCGATAGGAAACAAATTCGAGGTGGCTTCCGTTACCAATACTTTTTGTGCTTCGCTGAGTGTGTCTATGTAAGCGG